>JAGXRZ010000061.1 GCA_018335585.1 Selenomonadales bacterium | reverse complement strand
CCTCCATGGCACCCTTGCCGGTCTTCTCGCGCACACGTTCCATAGCGCCATAAAATATCCCTTGCGCAATACCGCGCTTGCCGTCATACATCAGCTTGTTGATAAAGCGAGTGACAAACTTGCTGTTGTAGATGGGATCAGGCAAAACATCGCGCTTTGGCACCGGACCTTTTCTTGGCATATCTATTCCCTCCTTCACAACTAGTGTTACTCGATGGCTCTAAAAGCCACCGCAGGGCAATTACTTCTTCCCACCCTTAGCGGGAGATCCCTTGCCTGCCGCCGCTTTGGCGCGCTTAGCGCCGTACTTAGAACGGCCCTGACCGCGGTTTTGCACTCCACCTGCATCAAGCGTTCCGCGCACAATGTGGTAGCGTACACCTGGCAAATCCTTGACGCGGCCGCCGCGTACGAGCACGACCGAGTGCTCCTGTAGATTGTGGCCAATGCCTGGAATATAGGCAGTGACCTCAATGCCATTTGACAGGCGCACCCTCGCAATCTTGCGGATAGCGGAGTTCGGCTTCTTGGGGTTCATGGTCTTAACCTGAACACACACACCCCGACGCTGCGGGCAGCGACTGAGATGAGGTGACTTAGATCTGTTCTCAAGGGACTGCCGGCCGTTGCGAACTAATTGGCTAATCGTTGGCATACATGCACCTCCTTCCGTCGCCGATGGTGTCTTAATGGACAAAGGTCACGCTAGATAGCAGACCTAAACATTATACTGGGAGTCCGGCACGGGTGTCAACGTTTTCTTCTGTGCCGGCCACTACTACGCGGATGTTGCGGTATCTGCCCATGCCTGTACCGGCGGGAATGAGTTTGCCGATAATGACATTCTCCTTAAGGCCGATAAGCGGGTCGGTCTTTGTCTTAATCGCGGCATCCGTCAGCACGCGCGTCGTCTCTTGGAACGAAGCGGCAGACAGGAACGAGTCCGTAGCCAGCGAAGCCTTAGTGATACCTAACAGGACAGGGCGAGCGACTGCCGGCTCCCGTTCTTCCATTAGGGCGCGCGCATTTGCTTCTTCAAAATCCATGACGTCTATAAGACCGCCGGGAAGAAGATCCGTGCCGCCCGGGTCATCCACCTTGACTTTGCGCAGCGTCTGGCGCACGATAACTTCGACGTGTTTGTCGTTAATCTCGACGCCTTGCGTGCGGTAGACCTTTTGCACCTCCTGCAGCACATAGGCCTGCACTGCTCTAATGCCTTTTACAGCCAACAGCTCAGCCGGATTAACAGGCCCCTCGGTAAGCTCATCGCCGGCCTGCACCGCACCGCCCTCCACAACTTTTAGACGGGCGCCGAAGGTGATGGGATAGCTCTTTACATCGCCATCCAAGCCGGAAATCTCTATCTCGCGGCCCTTCTTGGCGTCAACAAAGCGCGCCGTACCGTCAATCTCACTGATAATAGCCTGCCCTTTAGGCCGCCTTGCTTCAAACAGCTCTTCTACGCGCGGTAGACCCTGGGTGATGTCGTCCCCCGCTACGCCCCCGGTGTGGAAAGTTCGCATCGTCAGCTGCGTGCCGGGTTCACCGATAGACTGCGCGGCAATAATTCCGATTGCTTCGCCCATCTCGACCATGCCGCCGGTAGCGAGGTTCTTGCCATAGCACTTAATGCAGACGCCGTAGCGGCTCTTGCAGGTCAGCACATTTCTGATGTGAACAGCCCTAATGAGCCCCTCGGTCAACTGCTGGCCAGCCTTCACTATATCGCCGTTCTGCACCAGCCACTTCGCCCCCGCGTTCGGCAGCGTAAGCGAATGCATCTGCCCATGCTTATCGGTGATCTGCACGTCGTCGGAGTCTTCGCGGCGCTGTGCCGTGCCCGCCACGGGAGCTGAAACCACCCCGTAGAGCATAACTGCCAGGGCGGCATCTTCGTCAATCAACTGCCCTGCTTGAACTAGTATCGGCGGCGAATCTAGCCATTGACCGGTAAGCGGGTCACGGTGCGGGAGAGCGACGACGTCGTCGGCTGCCACGCGTCCGGCAATGCGCTCCGAAAGATTTACTATCGTCTGCCTGCCGTCGCGAATAGCCTCAACTACGATGCCTTCCGTGGTGCCGCAGTCTTCCTCGCGAATGATTACGTCTTGCGACACATCGACGAGTCGCCGCGTCAGGTAGCCCGAGTCTGCGGTGCGGATGGCCGTATCGGCGGCTCCTTTGCGCGCGCCGTGCGTAGACGTGAAGTACTCCAAGACCGTCAACCCTTCGCGGAAGTTGGCCTTAACGGGCAACTCAATAATGCGCCCCATCGGGTCACTCATGAGACCGCGCATACCGCCAAGCTGAGTAATCTGGCTGATGTTGCCGCGCGCCCCCGCATCCACCATCATAAACATAGGGTTAAAGGCGGGCATAGAATCAAGCAGGGCACGCTGCACTTTTGCCGACGTCTGGCTCCAGACGTCGATGACGTTTTGGTACTTCTCATCGGCGTTCATCATACCGCGCGCAAAGGCACGCTCGATGTTGGCGACGACTTTCTCGGCCTCGCCTACAATCCTGCCTTTGTCCTTAGGAATTACTACGTCGCCGATGGCAATGCTAATGCCTGATTTAGTGGCGTACTCAAAGCCAAGCGTCTTTATCCTGTCGAGCACTTCTGTCGTCACGGCGCTACCGTACTTGCGATAACACCTTTCTACTATCGTGCGCAGTACCTTAAGGGGCACAAGTTGGTTTATTTCCAGGTTGCACACGTTCTCGACTTGTGTGCGGTCAACGAAGCCTAGGTCTTGCGGAATCGCTTCGTTAAAGATCAGTCGCCCGATAGTCGCTTCAACGACCCTAGAAACCGTAGAACCATCAGCGTGTTTTGCGGTACGGCGCACCTTAATCGGTGCATTGATTTCGATAGCCCCGTCCTGATAAGCCATGAGCGCTTCATGCACAGAGGCGAAGGCACTCCCCGCGCCTCTAGCGGCGGGGTTGTACGTGGTTAGGTAGTAAACGCCGAGAACCATGTCCTTGGTCGGTG
>JAGXRZ010000060.1 GCA_018335585.1 Selenomonadales bacterium | reverse complement strand
GAGAAGCTGCACGAAGGGTTTGTCTCGCAACATGTCAGCTATGTTTTTGAGCGTATCTGCCTAGAATGGCTGGCAGAGAAAAACGGCGGGGACGCATTCTACAAGATGCAAAGAATCGGCCGCTGGTGGAACGACCGCGAGGAAATAGATGTGGTGGCGCTTAATGACGACACGCGAGAAATCGTCTTCGGCGAATGCAAGTACTCCGTGAATCCTGTGGACGCCGACGCGTTCTATGCCTTGCGACAGAAGGCCGCCGCTGTGAAGTGGAACCTCGGCAATCGACAAGAACACTACGCATTGTTTAGCAGGTCGGGCTTTACGCCTCAACTCCATTCCCTTGCCGCCCGTCAGCCTAACCTCAGCCTGTTTGAAGCACGAAGCAAAAGGGACGGAGCTTTTTGCTTCACAAAAAGCTCCGGTTAATGACGCCTATTAGTCTTGCTCCTGCTCTGCTAAGCTGGCGCGATGCACGATATTGGCGCTAACCTCTAGAAATGCCGCAATTTTTCTGTGGCTGAGATGGGTGCGCTGCAGCAGCTGCATGATTAAGTCTTCCATAAGCTCAGGGTGCCGCTTAAGCGATGCGCGGTCAACAATGCCGTGAGCCAGGCAGTATTCCTCGATAACCGACTGCGCATGGTTTAGCCGTAGATCGGCAATGTCTTCTGCGGTGTCTAGATACTCGTGCACGTCGGGCTCGCCGTGAAACGCGATGAACCCGGCGTTTCCGTTTGAGATGAGACCTAACACGAACTGCTTCTGCTCATGCGAAATGATGTCGGCGCCTTCTAAGTATTCGCGATAGCTACTCCACGTATATTGCTTGGCCTCTTTAGCTAGCCCCGCTTTCACAGGGTTATTGTGCACGTACCGCACTACTTGCAGCAAGTGGCGGTCGTTAGTGACAATCTCGCTGCGGTAGCGGTTCTGATACACATGCCCTACTCGCTCGTGGATAGAGTTGTACCACATAGCGTACGTCAAGTTTAGCTTCCTGATTGCCGCCATAAGCGCTGCTAGCTCTGCCTGCAGCACGATGTGGACGTGATTGTCCATCACGCAGTAGGCGGCGATGCTAAGGCCTTCGAGCTTCTTTAGTGTTTTGATGAAATAGGACTTATCTCCGGTTGACTGGTAGATTGAGTCGCGATTGATGCCGCGCATCATGATGTGGTAGTACCCGGTCGGGCTGACCTCGCGCGCCTGTCTAGGCATGTGGTTCGCCCCCTTGCGTTTGTTGGGTGATGGCCGCTTAGCTTTGAGCTTTGAGATGTGAGATGTGAGCGGGGGAATCGTGAATCGTGAATCGTGAATCATGAACTGCAACCGCGGAGCGGCTTTCCGCTTTCCGCTTTCCGCTGTAAGCCGTAAGCCGTAAGCCGTAAGCCGTAAGCCTGTCTTCTACCAGGAGCCAGGAGCTAGGAGCCAGCGCCCCCCCGTTCTACCCCGTTCTACGAAGCACGAAGCACGAAGCACGGAGCACGCTCCCTACTCCTGGCGGCTGGCAGCCGGTGGCTTGTTTCTTGCTTCTTGATCTTAGCAGGTCGGCGGTTGTGAAGCAATAGGCTCCGTCCCTTTTGCTTCAGCTTCGGCTTCGAAGACGTAGTAGCCTTTGTCGCGGTCGCGGATATGCACGGCAGAAAAAAGCAGGGCGAGCTCCTTCGCGGTGGAGGGAGCGCCCTGTTTCTTTTGGATTACGACCCATAGACTGCCGCAGGGCTTGATGTGCCGGGCGGCGCCGCGATACAGGCGAAACACTACGTCTTTGCCGGCGCGGATAGGCGGGTTTAGGAGTATGCAGTCGAACTTGTCGTGCTCAAGTGCGCCGAAGCCGTCGGAAAGGACGAAGCGTGCGTTGGTCACGCCGTTGGCGGCACAGTTTTTGGCGGCAAGGTCGAGCGCACGCGCGTTAATATCGGCGAAGGTCACGCTGCCGGTCGGGTTAAGCAGCGCGGCGGTAATGCCAAGTGGGCCGTAACCGCAGCCCATGTCAAGCACGGCGGCGCCTGCCGGGATGCGCATGGCGGCGATAAGGGCTTGCGTGCCGTAGTCGACGCCGTCCTTTGAGAACACGCCTGAGTCGGTAAAAAAGCGAAGGCTTAGGCCCCGCAGGGTTGCCTGGATTAGCTTGATGTCGTGCTCACTAGTAGGATGAGGTGTGTAGTAATGAGGCATGGAAACCTCCTGGGGGAACGAATTCTGTCGGATAGGGCGGATTAGATGGATAGAACGCTGCAATTAACTCCATCCTGCTGGTCCAATCCATCCGTGTGAATTCGCCGCTAGGCCTAGAAGCGGGAGATTAATCCTGTGGGATGGACGGAATGAGCATCAGCGCTATTTCGCCTGCGTCGCTAGGGCTGCGGCGATAAGGTCGCGGAAGAGGGGGTGAGGGCGGTTGGGGCGCGAACGAAACTCGGGGTGAAACTGCACACCGACAAAGTACGGATGAGACGGATCCTCCACAATTTCGACTAGGCGACCGTCAGGCGAAGTGCCCGAGATGACCAGTCCGGCGGCAGTCAGCTGCTCGCGGTAGATGTTGTTAAACTCGTAGCGATGGCGGTGCCGCTCGTCGATAAGCTCTTGGCCGTAGGCAGCGTAGGCTTTTGTGCCCTTCTGCAACTTGCACGGGTATGAGCCAAGGCGCATGGTGCCGCCTAAATCTTCTATGTTCTTCTGTTCGGGAAGCAAATCGATTACGGGATAGTGGCAGTCTCTAAATTCGGCGCTGTCGGCGTCGGCCCAACCGCATACGTGGCGCGAGTATTCGATTACCATTGTCTGCATGCCAAGGCAAAGCCCGAGAAACGGGATGCGGTTAGTGCGCGCGTAGTTTATGGCCAAAATTTTGCCCAATATGCCCCGCCCGCCAAAACCGCCGGGGACGACAACCGCGTCTACGCCGGCGAGGTGCAAAGCCGCGCCGCCCGCCTCGATGTCTTCGGAGTTGACCCAAGCGATGTCAATCTTGGCGGAATGGGCAAAGCCTGCGTGATGCAACGCTTCTGCGACGCTTAAGTAGGCGTCGTGCAAGGCCACGTATTTACCGACGACAGCTATGCGCAGCCGCTGGCTTAAACTCTTGATGCCCGCGACGAGATGTCTCCACTCTGCCATGTCCGGCGCGCCGGGAGTGAGCCGCAGGCGGTCGATAACCAGCTCGTCTAGACGCTGGTCCGCTAGACGCAGCGGCACTTCGTAAATTGAGGGCACATCCATGTTTTCCATGATGGCGGCTGGGTCGATATCGCAGAGCAGCGCGATTTTGGCTTTTAGCTCAACGGTGAGCGGCGCGCTGGTGCGGCAGACCAAGACGTCGGCCCGTATGCCTAGGCTGCGCAGTTCCTTTACGCTGTGCTGCGTGGGCTTAGTCTTTAGCTCGCCGCCGATGCTAAGTTGCGGCACGAGTGTGACATGCATGTAGAGCACGTTCTCGCGGCCGACTTCAATGCGCATCTGGCGGATGGCATCAAGGAAAGGCAGCGACTCAATGTCTCCGACTGTGCCGCCG
>JAGXRZ010000059.1 GCA_018335585.1 Selenomonadales bacterium | reverse complement strand
CCTCCTTTTTGCTCTGCGTTCTTTTTGTTTGACAAGAAAGTATTCGCCAGAGGTAGGGGGTTTCCCTTCATATTTCGAATATTATTTCCCTTTTCTTCTGATTTTTGCCTTGGGGTCAATTTTACTGTAGCTAAACGTCCTTGCCCCAAAAACCCTCGCTAACGCTAGGTTGTGCTGGGGTAAAATAAATCTACCACAGCCTCAAAACGCCCTATCTACCGTCCTTTCTGGACATCGCAATTAGGTCTGTTAGCATCACCTCCCCAGAAGGGGTTGCTCTACGCTCTGTCACGCTTGTTTTAGCCCACCATTTTGCCGTAGAACCAGCGTTAGATCGGGAAGGAGAGCCCATTCAAACTGCAACGGGAACCAGCGTCACGAGTTCAAATCTCTTAGCTTCCCGCCCCCCGATAATTGCACGCTCTTCGTGGTGGGGTAGCCTGCCTGTAGGTGAGCTTAACTCCCCTCGATGGCCTCCTGCTTACCATAATATTACACATGCCATCATCCATCACACTGGAGCGGTGCCTCACAATGATCAGCCGACGCCTGAAGCGGCCGCCGACTGGGTGCGTAGCATTTGGCGCTGGCATGCAACATCAACTAGCGGAGGGCACAATTGGGGGGACATTGGATACAACTTCATAGTCGATCGGTTCGGGAACATTTATCATGGACGACACAACCCTTTACTGGACGGCACCCCTCCACAGGATGTTGTGGGAGCACACGCTGGCGGATTTAACACAGGCAGCATGGGAATCGCTTTCCTTGGGATGTTCGGTACGACGTTGCCGACCTCGGTAGCTTTGTCAAGTGCGGAACATTTGTTGGCTTGGAGGTTCAGACTCAGGAGCCTTGATCCGCTAGGTCAGGCTTTGCTTAGTGGGCGCATGCTTTCTAGAATCACTGGTCACGATCATACGGGGGGAGGAACAGGAGCAGGTTGCCCTGGCATGCCAATCACTAATTATCTGCCAACCATGAGGACTAACGTTTCACTGCGAATGAGGCAAGTAGTAGCCCCAAATGGCGGAGAAGTGTGGCCCCTGAACACTCAGCAAACGATTCGTTGGGACTTTGCGGCAATAAGCGGTGATGTAAGGGTAGACCTATCAACTAATGGAGGCAGTGGTTGGAGCACCATTATTCCTCGTACGCCTAACAATGGGGCTGTTCAATGGATGGTGACGGGCCTTGCCTCTACTCAAGCGCGTGTGCGCGTTCTGTCTCTTGACTCGCCGAGCGTTTCTGATGATAGCAATGGGAACTTCACGATTGCGGGGTTGCACGTAACATCGCCCCAGGGGGGAGAGTCTTGGCGGAACTCAACTCTGCAGACATTGAGGTGGAACTCGGTCGGTGTAGTTGGTAACGTCAACATTGATCTCTCGATTGACGGTGGAGTCTCTTGGGTTGCGCTCTTTATGAATACCCCTAACGATGGAGAGCAGTCATGGAATGTAAACGCAACGCCGACTACAAATGCTAGGATTCGCATCGCTAGTGTATCCGATGCGCGGATAGTGGCGCTCAGCCCTAATCCGTTTACTATCTTGCCCGTGGAGCACCAGTGAAAAGGAGGGTTAGTGTGTCGCTCAACAACCGACTTCTCGTCGCGCTAGGTTTGCTGGTTCTGCTACTAAGTATGGTGGGCTGTGCCCAAAAGAGTGCCGAGGAAGGTTCTAGACCGCCAGATGTTGTTGCCCCTTCCAAGCCTACTACAGTAGACAAAGTAGTTGATGTAGTAATAGGTGAACGCAGAGAGATTACGCGGGCACAGGTGGCGGCTCTGAGATTGCGCGGAGCGCCAATAGCGCTACACCGAAATATCCTCGACATCAACTGGACAGAGGCCACTATCGACTATCCACGTATCTACCTATACAACTGGAGTGAAGGCCAGTCTCTGCTGCTAGATATTCATACCGGCGAGACTTTGGCCTCCGGCACACGCTTCACCAATGCGCTTCGCGACAGGTGGGCCGAGGTTACAGCTAACAATTTTGGCGCCTTCACCGACCACAGGTTTGGCCTCACTCTGTGGGGTGAACATCAGTATGCGGTCGCAAGTGTCACAGTTTATAACCACGGCCTGCCGCAAGATGACCCATCTACGCAGTTTGGAGCTCGTTGGCAAGGGTTTGTGCTAACGACCGCACCGAATGCGCAAGCGGTTACTATCGCGGGCACTTACACAGACACAGGCGAAGTTTCTTTCTTTAGAGCATATCAGGGGCGTTACACGAGCCTAGCTTGGTCCCGCCGAGGAAACTATGTGGCTGTCACTGCCACGGGTGATGACGCTGCGACTGCCATCTACGTTTATCGGCGCGGCATCATGGAACCGCTGTTTGCCGTGAATCGGCGCGATGTGCAACAAGCCCTGCCCGAGTTAAATGACCCGGTCATTGTTCCGAACTCGGCGTTCTGGACATCAGATGAACGCATACTCCACTTTGCCGCAGCCCCCGCCCTGCAACCACACAACTCACGCACCCTGAGCATTTGGCGTGACGGTTCAGGACTGGCAGCCATGCCTGCTCGACCATTTGACGATAGAGTACTGCGTGAAGCGGACGCTGCTATGGAGGCGTACCGCTCTGCCGTCCTGCAAAGGTCGCTAAGTCGCGCGGCGGAGCTGCCGCTAAGCACTGTGTTTGATATCACTGGCTCGCGGCACTCTCTTAGACAGCACGCAGTGGAACTACTGCAGGAGAGCCACCTGCTAGACCTAGGGGGGCTGTTCTTGGCGCTTGACCCAACGGAGCCAGTGGTCTTACCGAGGACGCTCAGGGTGTGGCACGATACCAACCACTACCAAGGGCGCATCTTGGTTATCTTGGATGCACAAGGACGACGCCTAGCCGAATATCGGTTGTGGGAGCATGGCCACTACAACGTGATCTTGCAGCCCACCCTGCTCGATCTATCGGCCACGCTTCCGACGAGCGGCCGCGGCTACATTGTCGCGCTCCGCTGGAATGCTAAAGATGGGGCAATGCCCCTCGAGGACGGGGTGCGAATTCCGGTGCGCTTCCGATAGCCGCATGCTGCCGCGTAGTGGCGCGCCAGTTGGAGATTGGCTCTTTCGTTCCGGTATGGCTCGTGGCGTCTATTGTCGCTGCGAGCTCAATACTGGCCGTCGCAGTTCTGTGCCAAAGAGCTCTCCACTCGCGCCTGCTTCCCGCTGATATCGCAAGGCTCGCCCTTGATGCCATGCGTGCAAGATGAGGTAATTAAGCAAAACTCAGCATTGTTTGGTTAGGGAAGCAAAAAACAGGTGCTACGATCGTGCGCAACACCCGCCTACAATCTGTCAATCCAGTAGCGAGGTTCTCTATGTAGATGGGCCACAGCAACAATAATGATCGCTTCAGACTCAAGCACATAGATCACCCCATATGGAAACTTTGACAAAAGACAGCGCCTAAGCCCATCTTCTATTTCTGCGTTCGCGAATGGAAAGGCCGCAATCCTTCTTACTGCTCGGTCAAGATCATCCAGAAATTGTGTTCCTAGGCCATGCGCTTGAGAATCATACCACGAAAATGCATCGTCGACCTCTGACTGTGCGAGCTTTAAGAAGTGAATTCTCATCTGGCCCGATACTTTTCCATGACTATCTCATAGGGAACCGTCTCTGCCTCACCCGTCTTATACGCCAACCAGCGTTTACGAGCTTCATCTACCCAAATGCGGTCGATTTCGGGATCAGGTCTATCGAGCTGCATCAGGATGAAATCCACCAGTTTAATCTTTTCTATGTCGGTCAGAGACCTAATCTTTTCAAACAGCGCTTGAGGTATAGTTGCCATCTTCCCCCGAACCTCCTTGTCACCTATCAAATTACCTATTGGTCATGCCGAGCGGATGCCAAGATCGGCTAAGAACATTATAGATGGCAGATTACCATCAAGCAATGTGAGCAGCAGGCGTCACAGCTACCAATCAGTTACGCAGTCTTCCGAAATGGCACTGTGCCCGTCTTTACGGCATGAGCTCTATTTCTTCAAGCGTAAGGCTGCCTTAAGTAGCTCGTAGGCCGTGGCGATGTCGCCGTGCTCTTCCAACAACTTCGCCCCGCACTCAAGCACGCGCGCGGCGTGCAGGGGGTGCGAAAATCGCTGAAATCCTTGGGCAATATCCTCTATTACAGGTCTTATGCTGGCGGGGGCTGCTTGGCGCAAGGCACATTTAATACTCATCGCCAAAGCTAGCCTCGCAGATGAGCGCTTTTAAGTCTGCAGCTAGTTCGGCGCAGTCTCTTGCTGGGAAAGTTTGCTGGTCAGAGAAGGCGAGCAGAAAGTCGGCGTAAAAACGCACCCGTAATGCTGACGCGAGTAGCGGATTCTTGAGTTGTTCCCACCCCTGTAGGGGTAATATGCGGAAGCGCACGAAGATTGATTGTCCTGCAGGAGGTGAACGCAATGCTCGACACACAGTCTCCGGGGAGAGGCCTGGCGTCTTTGATTGCCGCATTCGCACGATCGCTTCTTGTTTTACTTCGTAAGGGAAGGAAGGTAAGAAAGGAGTCGTAAAAATGGCTAAATATTACAGGGTCTCTGCATTAGCCTTCCTAATAATTCTTATGCTCGTTCCACTGGCTGTTTATGTACAAACGGCTAGGCAGCCAAAAGATACCGCAAAAGATGTTGGTATCGGTGGCGATTTCAGAATATGCCTCATTCATGCAGGCGATTACCACATGCTTGACCCTTTTATCGGAACTCTTGTAAGTCTTGAGGAGTTTTCGAAATGGTTCCTACCATTACAGGCGAAGATGGCTGCCGGCCACGGCGAATGCCTGATCAACCTTTCGACCTTCATAGAGCACTTTGGCATAACAAGGAAGGGAGCAGATGCAGCGGCTGATTGATGACACTCGCATTGACTTCTTCCGCGAATACAACCTTGACGTTCTCTTCAGCGGCGACAGAGCTTTAATCGAAGCATACTATGACATTGAAAACGAAGAGCTGCACCGTAGGAAGGCGTCTGAACGAGAGGACAAACATTTCACCGAAAAGCTTATGAGCCTTCCGCTGACGCAAGATCGACTAAGACTGCGTCTGTGGCTTCCGTGTCTAGGACTAGCATTGAGTCCTCAAAGACCAGTGAAAGGCCCTCTCCTTTACGCTCAAAAGGAAAATCAAAGGCGTGTTCTATCGCCATGGTGGTGGGGTTAATTAGCCACAGAGTTTTTCTGTCTGAGGCTACAAGCTTGCCTCTCCATTCTGCCAAGGAAACCCATCCCCATTGATCGGGCAGAGCAACGGTCTGAGGTGCCAGTTTGCCCGTTAAGTCAAAAGAATAGGTTCCCCGTAATTCTTGTAGTCCTGCTAGTGCTAATAGGAATAACGCTAGTCACCCGCATTCCCTCGCGACCCCCAGATAGCGAGCTAGTAAGCACAGCCGACTGGTGCCCCTATTTCGTGAGAGACCTCCAGGCCCAATCGAAGGCTGGCACATTGGGGAAGTTCGGCGTTAGGTCTGAGTCGATTTTTTGGGACGACTACGTCATTATTGAGCGGGCAGCGCAGGTTCTGAATATTGAGCTGCGGTCAAGGGAGATTCAGAGCCTCAAAGGAATAGAGTATTTTCCTCGCTTAGAGGGCCTCACCCTTGACTCTAAGCGATTAACGCACCTCGACCTATCCCACAATGTAGCCTTAGAAAGCGTTCAAGTATTCGCACCCCTGCTGACTGCCATAAACATATCTAATAGCGTCCTGTTGCTAAGGCTTGATTTGATGAATACTGCCCTTAAGGAGCTAGATGTGTCGAATAACGAGCGGCTCGGTATGCTGTTTGTAGGCACGAGTCAGCTAACCGCGTTGAATGTGTCACACAACACAAATCTTAGGTGGCTTGAAGTTAGCCGAAGCCAGCTCACGGGGTTGGATGTTTCACGCAACAAAATGTTACGTTGGCTGGATGTCAGCTATAACAATATGCGTTCGCCTAGCGATGTGGTAGGCTGGGAGGACATCGGCCTGAGGCTAAGGAGAGAACCCGGAGACGCTGAGATGAACTTTGTATTCCACCCCCAAAATCCGTCGGCGCGGTAATGGCGAGCGGTGCCCGGCAATACAGGCTGCCAATGAGTGGATGACTATAAGCCAAGCGGGGACATTGGAGG
>JAGXRZ010000058.1 GCA_018335585.1 Selenomonadales bacterium | reverse complement strand
ATTGACTTTCTTCTTGTTAAAAGCTGACGGCACAAGTCTGTAGGCTTCCTTGTTATCTGGCTTGGTAATATAGCGCGTGGCAATGCGTTCGCCACATTTGGGGCAGAATAGCGCGCCGTGATGCTTGGAAAAGTCAATGGAGCCGTCAATTATGCGCTCGTTGTACATCTTGACCAAGTTGCTCTCGCCGACTTTTCTATAGTGGGCAATGAAGCATTTGCAGTAGGCGCAGCACACTTCTAGGACGTGGCTGCCTCTGACCTTTTTGCTGTTCGGATTCTTATATATTTCCATAAAGAACCGTCCCTTTTGTTTCTAAGAAGGATCGCGCCAGGCGGTGGTACACGAGTCGCCCTTGTTCGCGCTTGCTTTCCATCAGCGATATGGCCTGCGCGTCGAAAGTAATAGGTAGCGCGGTGCCAAGGTGAATCTCACTGAGCGGGACACCTGTCGTGACCTCCCGCGCAAGTGTTATGTGCGGGCTGTAGCTTTGGCTTTGGCTTTGGCTTTGGCTTAAGACGCCTTGGGCGATGAGGTTGCTCTCTAGCCGTGAATATAGATGGTGGAGTTGCCCCACTGCGCCGCTTAGCCCCACCCAGACTATTTTCTTGCCGCCGCGGCTAAAGGCTCCCAGTTTATCGGCTGTGAGTGTGAAAGGCGGTTGATCGCGCACAGCATCATCCATGGCCCGCCTCAAAGATGGAACATGCGCTGCGGGCAACTCGCCAAGAAATACTAGCGTCAAGTGAAAGTTCTCGCTGTGCGTAAAGTTACCGGACACGCAAGCTCTTTTTACTTCCGCTTGCACGGCGGCCAAGCTCGCCTTGACGTGTGGCTCAAATTCGATGGCAGTAAATAGGCGCATGGTAGCCCTCACTTCGTTGCGCGAGGAAGGCATGTCGCGCTCCTCCGTCCCTCAGCGACATCCTACTGTTTCCCGGAAATTGTAACGCCGGTGGCGGCGACGTAAGGCAATAACGCCCCGCCGAAGTTGACGCGCTCGGCGGAGATGCCTTTTATCTGGGTAAAGAGCTCAGCTAAGTTTCCGGCGATCATGGTTTCATTTACCGGGTAGAGCACCTTGCCGTTCTCAATGTAGTAGCTGTTCTTGGCGACGCCTGAAAAATCGCCATTTGCGCTTGGGTAGCCGCCGGAATACCGGGCTAGCAGCAGGCCGCGCTCTACCCCCGCCACGAGCTGTGCATAAGTCTTGTCCCCTGCCTCTACGACAAAGCAGTCGCCGGAGTTCTTAGCGCGCTCACGCTTCGTCTTATTAGCTCCGTAGAGGCTTAACATAAAGCTCTTTAGCACGCCGTGCTCAATCAGCGTTACGTCTTCGGCCACAAAGCCGTCCGAGGTAATGGCATAACCGTCGGCAATCTGAGGCGACCTTGGCCTCGCGCCTAACGTCAGTTGCTCGCCAGCTACTGCCTGTCCCAGCTTGCCCTTAAACAGGCTGGTCCCGGCAATCAGTGCGCGGTCGCCTAAGAAGGTGGACACATAGAAGGAAAGTAGCCCCCCAAGGCAGTCCGGCGTAATAATGACATCGCCGACAAACTTGCCGGGCAGGGCTCGCGCTTCAAGCTGCTCTGCCGCTTGCCCAAGCAAAACCTCAAAGGAACTGCATTGGAGCAGCTCTTGTTCTAGGTCAGCCAGTGCCACTTGGCTATAGTTAAATGACGAAGTCTTACCGCCGTCCTTGGCCGAGAACAGCGAAGTAAGCGTATACACCCCTTTGCGGCTGCTTAGGTCGACGCCGGTGGAGTTGGTAAAGTGGCGCTCAGTTAACGCATGGGCAAAAATCGTCTCGGCCAACCGCACCTTGGGGAACCGCGCGGTCGTATGGTCGGCATACCGCGCGAGCAACGCATACATGCGATCCACATCAGGCTCGCTCGGCCCAATGTCAAAGTGCTGTTTTGGTTGGGGCGGGGAAATATCGTAGGCGTCGTCCTGCGCCGAAGTTGCACACAGCTCCATGAGGGACGACATCGCTTCATCCAAAGACTTTTGATCTAGGATATTGACGGTAATCTCGCCTTTGCGTAAATCCTTAATGGCCATCAGGCTAAGAGTTACGTCCTGCGTAGAGCGCATAAGCGACATCTCGGTACCTTCAAGGTTTAACTCTACTTGTTTCTTGCGCGTCAACACGCACTGGAACTTGTCTGCGCCCAAGCGGCGCAAGGCATCGCTGCAGTAGATATGGGCGTCGTTCATGCTATCTCCCCCCAATATTGATGCGGCATTTGACGGCCGCTCCGCCCATGCCCACCGGTATTAGTTGTTTCTTGCCGCACATGCCGGCGTTAGACCACTTCAAGTCGTCCGAAACCATGGTCACGCTCTTGAGCACGTCAAACGCTACGCCCGAAATGGTAAGGTCTCGGATGGCGCGGCCTAGCTTCCCTTGTTTGATTTCATAGCCAAGCACTACGCCGAACATAAACTCACTCGTCGTGTCGGCCTGCCCATTGCTCGGCTTCATAAGGTAGTACCCGTCTTCGATGCTCGCAATCATGTCGGCGAGCTTGCTGTGGCCGGGCACGATGACGGTATTGCGCATGCGAATCAGTGGCTCGTCAAAGTATTCGTAGGCGCGCGCGTTGCCTGTAGAGCTTACCCCAAAGCGCCTGGCACTGTGTTTGTTGTGCATATAGCCTTTAAGTACGCCTTGCTCGATTAAGACTTGGTCTTCCGCCAAGGTGCCCTCGTCGTCAATGTAGATGGGCATCGGGCAGGGCTGACCGCGGAAGGTATGCGCGAAGTCGACCAGCGTAATAAGCGGACTGGCGCAGAGCTGGTTTAAGTAATCGCCAGCTACCGAGCCGGCATGGACTAAGTCCGCTTCGGCTGTGTGCCCAATGGCTTCGTGGGCGAGGATACCCGCCAGCGCCGAATCAAGCACACACTCTTTCAGGCCAGCCTCGGCGTAAACGCCCTCGCTCTTTTTTTCTAGGTGCTCATAGAGCGTGTCAATCACCGGGAAAAGGCTCTGCGGCTCGCCGAAGACATCTTCAAACTGCCCGAGGCCTCCCGCTGACTCAAAAACCTCGACCGGCCCTGTCGCCGTGTCTTTGGACAGGCTCACGCCAAAGACGGTGCGCGCCAAAAGGGAGTATAGCGAAGCACCGTCGGAGGTAAGTAACGACTTCTCCATATCGAGGTTGTAGAGCGATACAGTGCGGCTGCTTAGGCTTGGGTACTTCCCCGCAATGTAGCCGTCGAGTTCCTGCATAAACTGCATGATCTCGCTCTGTGACAAACGCGGCTTGGTAGTGGCGAAGCTTCTCTCGGCTACGGGACAGCTCGGGGCAAAGGGAGCGTGTCCTTTCTTCGCGCGTTGGTCAAGGAACGCGGCGTTAAGCGTCGCCTCGCTGATGACCTCGCGCACTTGGTCGTAGCCTGGGGCAGAAGCAAACCCCCAGGAGCCGCCGGCATAGGCGCGCGCGGAAACCCCGCCCACAGCGCTCTTTGTGTTCCTCACCAGATTGCCATTTAAGTAGGCGATGTTCATGATCCGATTCTCTTGCGCGCGCAGCTCTGTATACTGAGTAAAAAGCGACCGATACGTCCGTAAGTCCTGTATAATCATACCCACCCTCCTCTTAGCACTGCCTGATACTTCGCCAGAACAAGGCAAAACCCTGCTTGGCCGAGGGACGGAGGAGAATGTCGTTGAGGGACGGAGGAGTGCGACATGCCTTCCTCAGGTGTAGGGACGTGCCTGTGGCACGTCCGCGGACGTGCGAACGCACGTCCCTACAGGGTTTCTGTCGCCGCCTGCTTTCTACCAGCAAGAGACATCTATGTTTTCGCGCGGTCTGACGGAGGAGTGCGACATGTCTTCCTCAGGTGTAGGGACGTGCCTGTGGCACGTCCGCGGACGTGCGAACGCACGTCCCTACAGGGTTTCTGTCGCCGCCTGCTTTCTACCAGCAAGAGACATCTATGTTTTCGCGCGGTCTGACGGAGGAGTGCGACATGTCTTCCTCAGGTGTAGGGACGTGCCTGTGGCACGTCCGCGGACGTGCGAACGCACGTCCCTACAGGG
>JAGXRZ010000057.1 GCA_018335585.1 Selenomonadales bacterium | reverse complement strand
AGTTGGTAGGGTGGCAACAGCGGTTAACAGTGGTTTTGCCAACGTTGCGAGGCAGCGCTGCGCCTGTCACCGCCAAAAACGGGTCATACCGAAAAATCTCGGGCAACTGGCTTTGAGAAATCAACCCAGCAGTCCCCTGTGTGCATGCCTGAGACGCCCCAAACGTGTGCCATACTTGTGCTCATGCGGTTGGATTTCCTATCCCCAATGGCGCAGTCGACACATAATAAACTGACATGCGATAGGCCTCTCCGGACTTCTTTTCGTAAGCATCTGTGTCTGCAGCATTGATCCAATCGTCCAATTCAATATTCTGCGATGCTATTCTTGCTGCTCATATTATCGTGCCGGATCATGTCGGCGGCTTTCTCGCCGATCATGATGCAGGTTGCATTGGTGTTGCCGTTGACGACTGATGGCATGATCGAGGCATCGGCCACGCGGATATTTGCGAGGCCGTGAACGCGCAGGCGGTTGTCGACCACCGCCATCTCGTCGGTGCCCATCTTGCATGTTCCCACCGGATGATAAGCATGATTGGCTTCTGCCCGGATATAGGCGTCGATCTCTTCATCAGTTTCAAGGTAGCGGTCAGGATAGAGAGGCCGTTTCATCATCGCCTTCATGCGATCCGAATGCAGGATCTCCTGCACGACACGGAAGGCATTGCGCAACGTCTTGAGGTCGTCGGGATGACTCAAGAGATTGAGGTCCATCTTGGGATCGGATTCGGGGTTTGAGTCATGTAAGGCAACCCAGCCGCGGCTCTTTGGGCGCCCAATATTGAGAATGATCGTATAGCCCCATTTCGTCATCAGCTTGTAGTCGCGCGCATGGTCGCGATAGGCGAGCGGCACGACATGGACCTGGCAGTCCGCCCGGTTCTGCCCCGGCGCGGATCGCAAGAAACCGCCTGCAGCCGTGGGCGGCGATGCCAGCCAGCTTTTCCTTTGCGTGAGATACTGGAATAGGTCTCGCACGGTCTTGAGCGCGCCAACGACATTGAGTGCGATCCCGAGCCGCTTCTTCGACTGGTAGACCAGCATCAGGTCAGGATGGTCGTGAAGATTCTGGCCGACACCGGGAATATCATGAATCACTTCGATTCCATGCTTCTCCAACTCATCACGCGGTCCGATACCGGAAAGCATCAACAGTTGGGGCGAATTATAGGCGCCGCCGCTGACAATGACTTCCTTTTCGCACGGGATCGTCTTCAACTGCCCGTCCTGGGAATACTCGACTGCCACCGCGCGGTTGCCCTCAAACCTGATACGATGGACGCGGGCATGTACTTCGACGCGGAGGTTGCCGCGCCTGCCCATCACCGGATCAAGGTAACACGCCTTCACGCTGGCGCGCTTCCCGTCCTTCACGGTAAACTGATAGATGCCGACACCTTCCTGGCTGGCACCATTGAAGTCCGGATTGGCTTGATGGTCCAGTCCAGTCGCCGCCTCGATGAAAGCATCATAGACATCGAATTCGCGCTTGCCGTTGGATACGTGAAGCGGTCCCGACGAGCCGTGAAACTCATCCTCACCGCGCTCATTATTCTCAGCCTTGCGGAAATAGGACAGGACATCGTTGTAACCCCAGCCGTCGTTGCCGAGTTCGGCCCAGTGGTCGAAATCCGACCGGTCGCCGCGGATATAGACCATCCCGTTCATACCGCTCGATCCACCCAGCATCTTCCCGCGCGGATTGTAGAGGCGGCGGTCGTTGAGCGCCTTTGAAGGGTCGGTGTTGAACCGCCAGTTGAGCGTATTGATCCGATAGTCTTGGATCAGCGCCGCAAAAGCGCCGGGCGTGGACACAAGCGGCGAGGTGCCTGGGCCGCCTGCCTCGAGCAGGCAAACGGTGACATCGGGGTCCTCGGACAACCGGCTGGCGATAACGCCGCCCGACGACCCACCTCCAATAATTACATAGTCAGCCATTTGCTTCCCTTGTCATTCGACCCATGCTGGCGACCCGGCGTCATGCAACATGCCAGCATCAACCGCCGCAGCCACGTCAGAGGATCTTTTCGAAGATGTTGAGTAGTCCTTCGGTCTTGCTCCTGCACCACCAGTTGGTAGGCGAGGCTGGCCCCGGCGCCGCCGTATTCCTCGGGCAGCTCGGGCAGCATGAAACCCATTTCGCCGAAGGGCCGCCAGACCTCGCGCGGGATGTAGCCCTGTTCGCGCCAGACGGGCAGGTGCGGAGCCATCTCGGCGGCGATGTAGCGGCGAACCTGGTCACGAAAGGTCTCGATGTCGCTGTCCATCCAGGGTTGGCGGTGCAGTTGCGGCAGCATGGGGTCGTTCCTCGGAAAGTGGGTGCTGTGAAGGTGAAGGGTGGAAGACTTGGCCTATCGTCGGCATTCAGCCCATGCACGTCTTGCCCGCCAGCGCATGGCGAGTGACTTTGCGTGCACAAGGGAAAACCCGGCTGGCCGGGCCTGGCCCATGGCCGGGCCATGGACTCCCATCCCGCGCGCATCGCTGGGCGGCATCCCAAAGCGTTGCTTGAATGCGCGGCAAAAGTGGCTGGTGGAGTTGAAGCCCCAGTGGAAGGCGATCTGCGAGATTTGCTGGTGCCTGCAGGCCGGGTCAATCAGTGCCCGCCAGCACGCCTGCAACCGGCTTTCCAGGATGTGGCCGACCACCGTGGTGTCGCCCTGCGCAAACAGCGCGTGCAGGTAGCGCCGCGAAATGCCGAGCGCGGCGGCGATGCGTGCCGGGCTCAGGTCATCCTCGTGCAAATGCTGGGCGATGTAGGCCAGCGCCCGTTCGCGCAACGCGGCCATGGCCGTGAACCGGGTGGCGCTCTCCGGCTCTGGCAACGCAAGATCCAGCAGCCCGATCGCCGTGCGGCACAGGGCAAGGTGTGCAGAGGGCGGCATGGCGCCGATCTCCTTGGCCAGCCCCATCAGGTGCTGGCTCAGCAGCGAGCCCACGCCTGTGCGGCTATCCATGCGGCAGGCTGTCGGCGGCTGCTTGCGCCTCGGCAACTGCTCGCGCATGAGCTGCCAGGGAATCATCAGCGACACGCTGTGGGTGCGCTCCAGCACCTCATGGTTCTGCCGCTGGTCGGTGCGCCAGAGGAACATGTCGCCCTCGCAAACCGGTGCGTCCCACTGCTGCAACTGCACCCGGCCGCTCAGGTTCAGCTGCAGCCCCAGGCAGAGCACCTCATCGAATGGCGAATGTCCAGACAGAAGCTGGCCGACGCCGGGTTCGGTCACGGTATGCACAAGGAAAGCCCCGGCGAATTCGTGCCGTTGCAGCGTCGCCTGGACTGCGGCAGGCTTTGCCGGGGAAGAAAGATCCCAGTGCTGGAAGCGGCCTTCAAGGACCGTTTCCATCACATCTACATGGCCGATGGACAACTCCATGGCGGACTGTTGCAGCATTTGTTGTCTCCAGAACTTGCCCCTCAACGCCTTGGCCGATCGGGCCGGAACGTCGGCACCGTGGCGTGCTTTTGTGCGACGCTCCGGGTGCCTCAAGGGATGCAGGCGATCGTAGGAAACGGTGTTTGGTGCGGCAATGACGGATCGTCTCTATCGGCTGACAAGAAGCCTCTTTTGACGGATGCAGGCAGGCGGCATCCCCATAGCCGGAGGGCCCTGCGCTAACCTCGCGACATCGATGGTGAACGCTGAAGAGGAGACGCTATGGATCTGGGTGCAATGCTGGCCAGCAAGCAGGTGCTGGTCACGGGGGCCTCGTCGGGCCTGGGCGAAAACTTTGCCCGGCTGGCCGCCGGTTGCAAGGCCAAGGTGGTGATCGCGGCGCGGCGCAAGGCCCGGCTCGACAAGCTCGCGCTGGAACTCGAAAAACTCGGTGCGCCGCAAGTCACGGTGCTGGAAATGGATGTGGCTTCCGAGCAGTCCATCGACGGCGCCTTTGCCGAACTGGACGCCTTGGGCGTCACGCTCGACGTGGTGGTCAACAACGCCGGGGCTGCCAACGACGGCCTGTCGCTCACGCTGCCTGCGGCCGACTTCGACGCGCTGATGGCGACCAACGTGCGCGGCGTGTGGCTGGTGGCCGCGCGTGCCGCGCAGCGCTGGGTGGATGCCGGGCGGGGCGGCTCCATCATCAACATCGCATCCATCCTGGGCGAGCGCGTGATGCCGGGCGCCATGCTGTATGCCACGTCCAAGGCCGCAGTGGTACACATGACCAAAAGCCTTGCGCTCGAATGGGCGCGCCACGGCATCCGCGTCAATGCCATCGAGCCGGGCTACATCAGCACCGAGATGACCGATGCCATGTGGGACACCGCCTATGGCAAGGCGCTCATCCAGCGCGTCCCGATGCGCCGCCTGGGCAAACCGGAAGAGCTGAACGGCCTGTTCCTGCTGCTCGCGACCGAGGCCGGGTCGTGGATGACCGGCGCCTGCGTGCCGGTGGACGGCGGGCATTTGTGCTCATCGCTTTGAGGGCGACGGTCCAAAGTAGCGCTGCGTCCTGGGGATCCGTAGAGAGAATCCCCAGGTTCAACCCATGAAAATCAGCGGGCTTCGTTAATGATGTGAAGCTGCGTGAATTCCAGCAATCCTTCCTCGGCCAGTTCTCCGCCCATTCCAGATTGTTTGGCGCCGCAAACGGGAATTGCGGGGCCAATATCAAGATGCTTGTTGATCCAGGTCGTGCCTGAATACATCCGCAACGCAATCTCGCGCGCTTTTTCTCTATCCGCCCCCCAGACGGAACCACCCAGGCCCCAGGGGGAATCGTTTGCGCTGGTCAGTGCTTCTTCAGGGTCGGAGTATTTGATGACAGGCAAGACCGGCCCGAACTGCTCCTCTTGAACCAGTCGTGAGCTATTCTTAATGTCGGCGACAATGGTTGGACGGATGAAAAATCCGGCTTGGCCCTCGGCTTCGCCGCCTGCCACGATACGGCCATCCTTCCTGGCTATTTCCAGGAATTCCTTGAGCTTTGCATATTGCATCCGGTTCTGTATGGGCCCCATGGTTGTGCCCTGGTCCAATCCGTTGCCTACCACCACCTGTTTTGCCAGGGCTGCGAGGCGGTCAACCACGTCGTCATAAATTGATTCATGCACATAAGCGCGTTTGACCGCGATGCAGACCTGCCCGGCATTCAAAAAAGCCCCATTGAAGATGCCTTGGGCAACGCTGGCCGGGTCAGCGCCCGGCAGGACGATGGCGGCATCATTCCCACCCAGCTCCAGGGTCAGGCGCTTGAGGGAGGTTGCGGCGGATGCCATCACTTTCTTCCCAGTGGCGGATGAGCCTGTGAACGAGATCTTCGCCACGTCCGGGTGCTGGGTCAGATAGCCGCCCAGGTCATTCTGGTCGGTGACGACGTTGACCACGCCCGCCGGGAAAGTGCCGGCCATGATCTCGCCAATCTTCAAGGTGGCCAAAGGCGTGGTGGGGGCTGGCTTGATAATGATCGTGTTGCCAGCCAGCAGGGCGGCGGGCAATTTGAATGCCATCAGCAGCAGTGGGAAATTCCAGGGAATGATGGCGCCCACCACGCCCAGCGGCAGCCGGTGCTGCTCAACGCGCATGGTCTCGCTGTCTTCAAGAATCTTGACCGGCAGTTCCTGGCTGGCAATGCCACGGATGAATAGAGCCGTCCATAAAACCTCGGTCGTGGCTTCGCCGAGCGGTTTGCCTTGCTCCTGGGTCAGCACGCGCGCCAAATCCTCCTGTTGCGCATCCATTGTGTCAGCGAGTTTCAGCAACAAGTCCCTGCGCTGCGCGATGGGGCGGCGAGACCAGGCTGGGAAGGCGGCTTTTGCCGCTTGAATGGCGGCCTCCATTTGCGCCTCGTCGGCGCGGGGGCACAGGGCCAGTACCGTTTCGGTGGCGGGGTTGATGACTTCCATGGTGGATGCGCCATCGACCAGTTCACCGTTGATGAGCAGCTTGTAATTCGCCATATTTGTCTCCTGTTGTTGCAGTGTTGTGCGGAATATGGAATGCATGCGTATTCAGCACAGAAATGCTACAACCTGGTCTCCAACGGGACAATGACGGAACGTCTCGCTGGGCTGGCAAAAGACCTCAATTTCCTGGCGTTGCCAAATGCTCTTGAATTCATAGCATTCAGCCAAGGTGGAATAAAGGCGGGAGGCAGATTGGGTTACGCTTAGGCAGTTCAGGACTCTTTCGCGGGAGGGTTGTTGAGCGGAAAAATGGGTGCCACCCTCTATCGATCAGAAGGTCAAGCATGACTCATTCGAGTCTTTGACCCAACAAGGTCTTCGTGAATGACTTCGGCGTTGTACAGTGACTCAGGCGACCCGTCGGCCGAGGCGCTGTTGGGCCGCAAGGTACTGATCGGCAAAGCGCTGGATCAACTCGCCTGCCGACGGGATGTCGTGCAGCACACCGATGCCCTGACCGCAGCCCCAGACGTCCTTCCATGCCTTGACTTTGGGACCGCCTTCCGGGCCGCCGAAATCCATGTCGGAAGGGTGAGCACTTGGCATGTTCTGCGGATCCATGCCGGCGGCGACGATGGACGGGCCAAGGTAGTTACCCCAAACGCCCGTGAAGAAGTCGGTGTAGACGATGTCTTCAGCACTGCCTTCGATGACTGCCTTCTTGTACTCGGGCTGCGCATGGGCTTCCTGCGTCGCAATGAACGCCGAACCGATATAGGCAAAGTCGGCACCCATGGCTTCGGCTGCGAGGATGGAGGAGCCGTGGGCAATGGAGCCCGATAGCGCGATCGGACCATCGAACCAGGCGCGTGTCTCCTGAACCAAGGCGAAGGGCGACTGGCGACCAGCGTGGCCACCCGCGCCTGTGGCCACCAGAACCAGGCCGTCGGCGCCTTTTTCAATCGCTTCGCTTCCGGGATGGGCGCCCTTGGTCTTGGCGGGGTGCTGGCGCTCGCCGCTCACAAGCGTGCGGGCCCGCGCAGGTGCCGCCGACCAACGGCCTGCCGGGCAAGCCCGGCGGCTCTATTTAATGTGGGCTGTCAGGCGCAACCAGGACCGAAAGGCACCGGATATCGCCCGCAGGCAATCCTGGGTACGAGTGGTCGGCAGCGGGTCAAGTTAGCGATCGCGGTCGAGTGCCATCAAAGAATTGACCGACCTCTACCCACGCTGGCCCGCACGCCC
>JAGXRZ010000056.1 GCA_018335585.1 Selenomonadales bacterium | reverse complement strand
TTTTTCATTTTCAGACTAGGCATCGTCAAGATTTTCCCCGCCGCCATGCGCCAAACGCCGCCAAACCTTGCACGCATGTACCCCCGTACACCACTTTTGCGTGCAGCCCCCGTTTTTAGGCGCAGCAGCGCCTGCACCCCAGTGCATGAACGCGTGTTTGCCAGGTGTGCGTGCAACCATCCGCACTCAGACCATGCACGGGGCCGGTCGAGGTTTTCGTTCTCGTTTGGGCGCGAGCTGGTCATACGCGCATGCACTCCTTCCGATCGCCGGCAAGGGTAGTTCTGACTGGAGCTACGCCTGGATCCCGGTCGTCGGTCCCCTCATTGGCTGCGCAGCCGGCGTGCTGGTCGCCAAGGCATGCGGCGTGATTTGACTACGGTGGGATGCGACCAATTCTTTAACTGGATGACTCTGGAGAAATCATGACTTCCATGCCCCTGTCAAAGGCCCAGGCTGCGCTAGACGCCGCGGCGGCAAAAGCTAAGCAAATCGGTCAGCCCATGAACATCGCCGTGGTGGACGACGGCGGCCATCTGGTGGCTTTCGCGCGCATGGATGGCGCGATCAAGGCAAGTATCGATATTTCTATCCGCAAGGCGCGCACCTCCATATTGATGGGCCTGCCGACCAGCGTGCTCATGCCGCTCGTTCAGCCCGGCGCAGAACTGTATGGCCTCGAGCAAACCGCAGGAGGCATGGTCGCTTTCGGTGGCGGCGTTCTGATCAAGGACGGCGCCGCCGTCATCGGCGCCATCGGTGTTAGCGCCGGTAGTGTCGAACAGGATATCTCCGTCGCAGAAGCGGGCGCGGCGAAGGCCGCCAAGTAAATGCAGGCAGGTCTGCGTTGCCGGTACTCGGCCATGGTGGCGGTAACGCTGAACACTTGGAAATTCCGCTGCAGTCAAACCAATATCATTTAGGAGACATATATGAATGAGCCAAATGTAGATCCGCAGGTTGATTACCCTCTTGGCGTGCACAGAAAGGATCTTCTTTTCACGCCCACTGGTAAATCGGTCGACGAGATCACGATCGAGGCCGTCGTTTCGGGCAAGGTGACGGCCGAAGATCTGCGGATTACCCCAGATACCTTGCGCTTACAGGCCCAGATATCGGAAAAGGTAGGGCGCGTGCAATTGGGCGCCAATTTGCGGCGCGCGGCCGAGATGACGGCAATTTCCGATGCGCGTGTGCTCGAAATCTATAACGCGCTTCGGCCCAACGCTTCCACAAAAGCCGAACTCGAGGCGATTGCCACCGAATTGGCGACCAGCTATCAGGCCGAAAACCTTGCCGCGCTCGTGCGGGAAGCCGCTGACGTTTATGAGCGGCGCGATATCTTGGCTGCAAGCAAATAGGAGATCTGACAATGAAGACATCTGCTGCAAAGAAGTCTGAACAAGCGGCGCGGCATTCCGCGCGGACATTGGTTCTCGAGGACCGGCCGGTCAACCTCGACGGTTTTGTTGAGGAATGGCCCGAAAAGGGAATGGTGGCCATGGACAGCGAGTTCGACCCGCAGCCCAGCGTGCGGGTTGAAGGCGGACGCATCGTGGAAATGGACGGTGTGGAGCGCGCGAACTTTGACTTCATCGACCAGTTCATCGCCGACAAGGCGATCGATGTCGAGACCACCTTGAAGTCGATGGCGCTGCCTGCCGACGAGATCGGAAAAATGCTCGTGGACCCGCATGTGTCGCGCCAGGAAGTGCTTGCCGTGACCAAGGGTTTGACGCCAGCCAAGCTGCTTGCGGTGGCCAAGACCTTGAACATCGTCGAAATCATGATGGGCATGCAGAAGATGCGCGCCCGCCGCACACCGGCCGTTCAGGGACACTGCACAAGCGCACGCGACAACCCCTTGCAGGTGGTGTGCGATGCCGCCGAAGCATCCATCCGCGGGTTCGCGGAAGTGGAGACGACGCTGGGCATCGTCCGTTATGCACCGCTCGTCGCCATGGCGCAGCAGATCGGCAGCCAGGTCGGCACCGGCGGACCGCTGACCCAGTGTGCCCTCGAGGAGGCGACGGAGCTGGATCTGGGCATGCGCGGCATCACCGGCTATGCCGAGACCATCTCTGTGTATGGCACTGAACCGGTCTTCGTGGACGGGGACGATACGCCGTGGTCCAAGGCCTTCCTGGCGGCCGCCTATGCGTCGCGCGGCATCAAGATGCGCTTCACCTCAGGCACCGGCTCCGAGGTGCAGATGGGCAATGCGCAGGGCAAGTCCATGCTCTATCTGGAGATCCGTTGCATCCTGATCGCCAAGGGTGCCGGCGTGCAAGGCCTGCAGAACGGCTCCATCTCATGCATCGGCGTGCCCGGTGCGGTGCCCGCCGGCATTCGGGCGGTCGCCGCCGAGAATCTGCTTGCTGCGATGGTGGACCTCGAATGCGCATCCGGCAACGACCAGTCCTTTTCCCACTCGGCCATCCGCCGCACGGCCCGCCTGATGCCGCAGATGATGCCGGGCACTGACCTCGTGTGCTCGGGCTTCTCGTCGATGCCGAACTACGACAACATGTTCGCCGGTTCGAACCTCGATAGCGACGACTACGACGACTACAACACCATCCAGCGCGACCTGCAGATCGACGGTGGTTTGCGGCATGTCAAGGAGGCGGACATCCTTGCGGTGCGGACCCGTGCGGCGAAGGCATTGCAAGCCGTTTTTGCGCACCTCGAGTTGCCGCCCATCAGCGACGCGGAGGTCGACGCCGCGATCTACGCCAATGGCAGCAAGGAACTGCTCCCGCGTGACGTGCTCGAGGACCTGAAGGGCGCCCAGCAAGTCATGGACCGAAACATCACCGGTCTGGACCTTGTCAAGGCGCTGGAGAGCACGGGCTTCTCCGACGTCGCGCAGAACCTGCTCGCAGTACTGCGCCAGCGCATTTCCGGCGACCTGCTCCAGACCTCGGCGATCCTGACCCGCGATCTGCAGCCGCTCTCGGCCGTGAACGATGCGAACGACTACGAAGGTCCCGGAACCGGCTATCGCCCGTCCGGCGCGCGCTGGGAGGAAATGAAACGCCTGCGCCACGTGACCAGCGCTTCGAACCCTGAAATGGAGGTTGACTGACATGACGAACCAACAAGCACCTGCAGAGCGGACGCTCTCGTTCAAGGAAGTCGGGCCGGCGACGCGCGGCAAGCGCAGTGACGAGGTGGTGATCGCCGTGTCACCGGCCTTCGCCGACTACTTCTCCAAGTCCATCGTCGACATACCGCACGCGGAGATCATGCGTCAGATCCTCGCGGGCATCGAGGAGCAGGAAGTTCATGCCCGTGTGATCCGCGTGCGTCACAGCTCGGACCTGGCGATCCTCGCGCACACCGCTGCCAAGCTCTCGGGCTCCGGTATTGGCATCGGTATTCTGTCGCGCGGCACAACCATGATCCATCAACGCGATCTGCCTCGCCTGTCGAGCCTTGAACTGTTTCCGCAGTGTCCCCTGCTCACCCTTGAGACTTACCGCAACATCGGCTCGAACGCCGCCCGGTATGCCAAGGGCGAGTCGCCGGAGCCGGTGCCCACGCTGAACGACCAGATGGCGCGGCCGCGTTGGCAGGCCAAGGCCGCGCTCCTGCATCTCAAGGAAACCGAGCAGGTCAACCGCGGCCTCGGCGTCATCGAGGTGATGCAGGAGTTCTCGCCCGCCGCTTCGAATTGACATTGCAGGAGGACCTTGAGTTGAAAAAACGGACCGTTGTAGGCGTCGATATTGGCAACTCGACGACCGAGGCAAGCGCAGCCCTCATCGCGGATGGTGAGGTGTCCTATCTTGGCGGCGCCCTGACCCGAACCACGGGCATCAAAGGCACCGTCAAGAACGTGGACGGCGTTGCCAAGGCTGTCCTGCATGCGATCGGGGAGGCTGGAATCAGCCTTGCCGAACTCGAGGTCGTCCTGCTCAACGAAGCGACGCCGGTCATCAGCGACCTGGCGATGGAAACCATCACCGAAACGATCATCACCGAGTCGACCATGATCGGGCATGACCCGCGAACACCGGGCGGACAGGGGCTCGGGGTGGGCACGATCGTGGAGTTCGAATCGTTGCCGGGTTTCGTGGCCGGAACACCGGTTCTCGTGCTGATCGACCGCCGCTTCGATTTCGAAGCGGCAGCGCAGGGCATCAACGATGCGATCGCGCGCGGCGTCGGCGTCGTCGGCGCCATTCTTGCCAGCGACGATGCCGTGCTGGTCGCCAACCGCTTGCGCGTCAAGATGCCGATCATCGACGAGGTCTCGAGGATCGACGCCGTGCCAGTCGGCATGCTCGCCGCCGTCGAGGTCGCCGGCCCCGGGCAGTCGATCCGGACCTTGTCGAACGCATTCGGCCTGGCGACGATCTTCGAACTCGACCCCGAGCAGACCCGCGCGGTCTCGGCGGTGGCTCGCGCGCTCATCGGCAACCGTTCTGCTGTCGTCGTTCGCACACCGTCTGGCGACGTCGCCGACCGGACCATTCCTGCCGGGGTTCTCGAACTGGTCGGCGTGTCCCGCCGTGCCACCATCGATGTGGCGCGGGGCGCCGCGGACATCATGGCCGAGGTCCAGCGCGTCAGCCCCTTGCTCGACGTCCTCGGCGAAGCCGGAACCAATGCGGGCGGCATGATCGCCAACGTGCGGCAGAGCATGGCGGATCTGTCAAAGCATGCGCTGCACGATGTGCGCATCCAGGACCTTCTGGCGATCGACACGCTGGTGCCGCAGGAAGTCCGGGGCGGCGTCGCGGGCGAGGTCGCGCTGGAGAACGCCGTCGCGCTGGCGGCCATGGTGGGTACCAAGGAAAGCGTGATGCAGGTCGTCGGTGAAGCCGTTGCCGAGCGCTTGCGCTCACTCGGTGCAAGCCAGGTGGATGTCGTGATCGGTGGCGTCGAAGCCGAGATGGCGGTTCTCGGTGCCTTGACGACGCCAGGCGCGGACAAGCCGATCGTCGTGCTCGACCTCGGCGGCGGCTCGACCGATGCCGCGATGCTCGATGCAGAAGGACGCACGGACGTCATCCATCTGGCCGGCGCCGGCGATCTGGTCACGAAGCTCATCGATGCCGAACTGGGCCTCGGCAACCTCGAGCTGGCGGAGGAAATCAAGCGTTGCCCGCTCGGCAAGGCGGAGAGTTTCTTCCACATCCGCCTGGAGAACGGCACGGTCCAATTCTTCGAGACCCCGCTGCCTGCCACGGCGTTTGCGCGGGTGGTCACGCTGAACGAATCCGGCATGAACCCGATCCCCACGCGCCACACCCTGGAGCGGGTGCGCGACGTCCGGCGCACCGCCAAGAAGCGCGTCTTCGTCGTCAACGCCTTGCGCGCGCTCCACACCGTGGCGCCGGACGGCGATCTGCGGCGCATCGATTTCGTCGTTCTGCTGGGCGGATGCGCGCTGGACTTCGAGATCCCGGAACTGATCGCGGAGGCGCTGGCGCCGTACGGGATCGTTTGCGGCACCGGCAATGTGCGGGGCACCGAAGGGCCGCGCAATGCGGTGGCCTCGGGCCTCGTGGCCGCTTATGGAGCGCGCCAGCCGAGTGCCGGCAAGGACAGGGCGAAGGGCCGTGTCGCTGTCGCCGACGGGCAGGGTCATCATGCGTGAGGGGCGTGAGGGGGGACAGGCCGCCAAGCCGGCGATTCTCGTCGTCAGCGCCTTGCAGGGCCCTGTCGAGAAACAGGTGCTTGCGGGCATGGAGGAAGAGGGCGTGCCCTTCGTCCTCGAGCGTGCCTCAGCCGATCAGCAAGCCGACGAACTGGCATCGGGGGCTGCGCTGCGGTCCACGCTCGAAGTCGGCGTGGGCATCGACGGCATGGGCCGGGTCTGCGTCCAGCACGGCAAACTCACCGATACGCTGCCGGCCCTGTCATTCGACGGGCGATCGGACCTGGCACTCGCGCGCAGCGCGGGACACAACGCGGCGCGCATCGTTGTCGGCCTGCCGCTGCGCCTGAGTTGAACGCCGCCGTGCAAACAGTCTCATCGCCCTGCGTGGCAGTTTGCCGGCTTGATGCGTCCAGTGGGCTGTGTGTCGGCTGCGCACGCAGCAGCGCCGAAATCGCCCAGTGGGTGCGCATGAGCGAGCACGAGCGGCTGGCGGTGATGGCCCAGCTATCCGGCCGCTTCGTGCAATGGCCGGCGCTGCAAGCGGCGCGCAGCGCCCTTGATGAAGTGGCAGTGCCGCCCGGCTCATGCCATCGACCCGATATGCCCTGAGGAGAAAGCATGGTCAAGCTCAACAAGATCTACACGCGCACCGGCGACGGCGGAACAACCGGTCTCGTCACGGGCAAGCGCAGACTCAAATCTGACCTTCGCATCGAGGCCTATGGCACGGTCGACGAAACCAATTCAGTCATCGGCATGGCGCGCGTGCATCTGGGTGAGCTCCATGCCGATGTCGACAAGATGCTCGGCCACATGCAGAACGACCTGTTCGACCTGGGCGCCGATCTTGCAACGCCGGTTGACGAACTGCCGTCCGGGCATGCTCCGTTGCGGATCACCGCCAGCCAGACGGCCCGCGTGGAGGCCGAGATCGATGCGCTCAACGAGCGGCTGCAAGCCCTGACCTCCTTCGTGTTGCCGGGGGGAACGCCGGCTGCATCCACCTTGCACATGGCGCGCACTGTCGCGCGTCGGGCCGAGCGCTTGATGGTTGCGCTTGCGAATCTGCCGGATGAGCAGGTCAACCCCGAAGGTGTGCGTTACATCAATCGCGCCTCGGACCTGTTGTTCGTCGCGGCGCGCATCGCCAACGACGAGGGGCGCGCCGACGTGCTGTGGGTGCCGGGTCAGCATCGCTAGTCGAACGCACCGCGCTGCCGTTGCTGCGGTCGCGCAAACGAAAAAAAGGGCCGGAACTCGTCCGACCCTCCTTGCGTCCTTTGCCCAGATGCGTGCCGGCGGCGGCCACGCATCTGGAAGACCTGATTACAGATTGTCCAGATAGGTCCGCAGCTTGTCGCTCCGGCTCGGGTGCTTGAGCTTGCGGATCGCCTTCGCTTCGATCTGGCGGATGCGCTCGCGGGTGACGTCGAACTGCTTGCCGACTTCTTCCAGCGTGTGGTCCGTGCTCATCTCGATGCCGAAGCGCATGCGCAGCACCTTGGCCTCGCGCGGAGTCAGGCTGTCGAGGATGTCCTTCACCACGTCGCGCAGGCCGGCCTGCATGGCGGCTTCGATCGGCGCGGTGTTGTTGGTGTCCTCGATGAAATCGCCCAGGTGCGAATCGTCGTCGTCCCCGATCGGCGTTTCCATGGAGATCGGCTCCTTGGCGATCTTCATGATCTTGCGGATCTTGTCCTCGGGGATTTCCATCTTCTCGGCCAGCGTCGGCGCATCCGGCTCGAAGCCGAATTCCTGCAAGTGCTGGCGCGAGATGCGGTTCATCTTGTTGATCGTCTCGATCATGTGGACCGGGATGCGGATCGTGCGGGCCTGGTCGGCGATCGAACGGGTGATCGCCTGGCGAATCCACCAGGTCGCGTAGGTCGAGAACTTGTAGCCGCGGCGGTATTCGAACTTGTCCACCGCCTTCATCAAGCCGATATTGCCTTCCTGGATCAGGTCGAGGAACTGCAGGCCGCGGTTGGTGTACTTCTTGGCGATCGAGATGACGAGGCGCAGGTTGGCCTCGATCATTTCCTTCTTGGCGTCGCGCGAGGACTTTTCGCCCTCGTTCATCTTCTTGTTGATGTCCTTGAGGTCATCGATCGGCACGACGGCCTTGGCCTGGATATCGATCAGCTTCTGCTGCAGTTCCTGCACGGGCGGCAGATTGCGGCTGAGGATGACGGAGTAGGGCTTGTTGGCGGCGACTTCCTTCTCAGCCCATTGCTTGTTCAGCGCGTTGGGCGGGAAGGTCTTGATGAAGTGGTCCTGCGGCATGCCGCACTTGTCCACCACGATCTTGCGCAGTTCGCGTTCGTAGCGGCGCACGTCGTCCACCTGCGAGCGCAAGATGTCGCTGAGCTTCTCGATCGTCTTGACCGTGAAGCGGATCGTCATCAGCTCCTGGCTGATCGCCAGCTGGGCCTTGTTGTAGTTGGCCGACTTGTAGCCGTCCTTCTCGAAGGCCTTGCGCATCTTGTCGAAATTGGCCGACAGGCTGTCGAGCTTGACCAGCGCGGCGTTCTTCAGCTCTTCGAGTTTCTTGGTCAGCGCCTTCGAGCCGCCGTTGCCGTCGTCGTCGTCTTCCTCGTCGAACTCGTCGAAGTCTTCCTCGGCCACGTAGTCATCGGCCTCGTCGGCGGCGACGAAACCGTCCACCACTTCGGAAATCTGCATCTCGCCGGCGCGGATCTTGCCGGCGAACTCGAGGATGTGGGCGATCGTCGTCGGCGAGGCCGAGATGGCCAGCATCATGGCCTGCAGGCCGCCTTCGATGCGCTTGGCGATCTCGATTTCGCCTTCACGGGTCAGCAGTTCGACCGTGCCCATCTCGCGCATGTACATGCGCACCGGGTCGGTCGTGCGGCCGAATTCGGAATCGACGGTGGACAGCGCGGCTTCGGCGGGGATAGGAAATCCAACCGCATGAGCACAAGTATGGCACACGTTTGGGGCGTCTCAGGCATGCACACAGGGGACTGCTGGGTTGATTTCTCAAAGCCAGTTGCCCGAGATTTTTCGGTATGACCCGTTTTTGGCGGTGACAGGCGCAGCGCTGCCTCGCAACGTTGGCAAAACCACTGTTAACCGCTGT
>JAGXRZ010000055.1 GCA_018335585.1 Selenomonadales bacterium | reverse complement strand
TTAAACGAATCCTTTAGCCTGCGCAGAAAATCTGGCTTCCCGTCGTCATAGCGGGATAAGGGGCCGATGTTGCGAATCGTGCGTTTCCTAATCTTTCTGACGCCGTTCACCTTGACGGTGTAACTTTCCGCGACACGCAGATAAGGTTTTCCGTTGTTGGTAACGCAATCGATATACACAACGATTCCCTCCCATAATATGCCTAATCCGTCCTTTAAATTATACCATAAGACAAGCAAAAATGCAAGCAAAAAACCGCGATTCTACGCGGTTCTTTGGCACTTTTTTTCGTAAGATCAAGTCCATTGATCTGTTAAACTCGGGTTATATCATGGTCACCGGCAGGACCCAAACGTGCTCTGTCAAAGGCAAGCGCGCCTTGGCTAGGCATATTACCGCTCCGGAACCGACTTTCTTGCTGGGATTGTTGTCTATGAGACGAAACGCCTTGACCATTGACTTATGCGGGTCGCTGTTGGCCTTTATTTCTACAGGGTAGAGGGTGTCTCCGTCTTCAATCAATAGATCTATCTCGTTTTTGTCGGCATCACGGTAATAGTACAGCGGCGGTTTGACGAAGCCGTCGTTGTAATAGCTTTTGAGGATTTCGGTGAAGACAAAGGTCTCAAAGATTTGTCCCCACATGGCCCCATTAGTCATCTGCGTGGGCGTGTTCCAGCCGATTAGCCAGCATATAAATCCTGTATCTAGGAAGTACATCTTTGGCGTCTTGACTAGTCGTTTGTTGAGGTTGTTGTGATAGGGCTCCAAGAGGTACACAAGTCCGCTAGAGACCATCACCGACAGCCATGAACGCATCGTCTTAATGTCCTTGCCGCAAATCTCGGCCAGAGCGGATAAGTTAAGCAGGGTGCCTGAGAGCGCAGCGGTGGCTTTCACAAACTTCACGAATGCCGACTCGTCTTGGATTCGAAGTACATCTCTGATATCTTTTTCGACATAGGTTTGCAGATATGAGCTGTAGAAGTCGGACCAATCGTAGTGGTCGCCTGCGGCGGCATGCAATTCGGGGAAAGAGCCTTGGTGAATAAGGGATACGATATGCTCATAGTCCATCTGTGCGCCGTCCCCGATAGCCTCCCTGTGTTGGCTGGTTGGCATGAACGGCAGACGATATGACAATCCTGCCAGCTCTCGCATGGACAGGCCCATTAGCTTGATGACGCCGGCGCGCCCAGCTAAGCTGTCGCTGACGTTTTTCATCAAAGTCAGGCTTTGCGACCCTGTCAGATAAAACTGCCCTTTGTTCTTGTTTTCATCAACCATATCCTGGATGTAGTCTAGCAACTCCGCAGCTTTCTGTATTTCGTCTACAATAATTGGCGGGCGGTGTGCTTCAAAGAACAGCGAAGGATTGTCACGGGCGCTCTCGCGCACTAAGGGGCGATTAAGAGCGACATAGTTAATGTGCCCGTAGACTTCTCTGAGCATAGTAGATTTGCCTACCTGGCGGGCACCTGTCAGTACTAATACAGGTTTGCGCCGAGCTATGCGCGAGACCACCGGCTCAATGTGACGCCTAATATACATACCAACCGCCTCTTTCGTAAATTCTGGAGTGCGAGTCCATATTATACAAGACTAGCAGCTGTGTCAACATTGGGAGCGAACACGCATTCTTGACGCAGGAGGTGCAGCGGCTATAATTGTACTAACCTACGATAAACTGCAGTGTCAAGCAGCAGTTGGGGAGAATTTTGCCTGTGAGGTGCGGCATTAAAGGGGTGTGAGTAATGGCTCTTAGTGAGTTGCTGAAAGCGAAGCGCGATGAAATAGAAAGGTTATGCGTCATCTACGGTGCGCGTAACTTGCGGGTCTTTGGATCTGTCGCGCGTGAGGAAGACGATGCCCACAGCGACATTGATTTCCTAGTCGAGATGGAGTCAGGGCGCAGTCTCTTTGATTTGGGGGGGCTTCAGTACGAACTGGAGCGCCTCTTGGGTCGTCCTGTGGATGTTGTAACCGAGAAAGGGCTAAAGTTGCGCATACGGGAACAAGTACTTAGGGAGGCGGTGCCACTATGAGAGACCCTCAGGAACGGTTGCGGGATATCCTCGAGGCTATCGCGGCCATCGAGCGCCACTTGTATCGTGGCCGGGGAGATTTCGAGCACGATGAGTTGTTGCAAGGCTGGTTCGTGAGGAATCTGCAAATCATCGGCGAAGCGGCGCGCGCCGTGCCCGAGGATGTGCGCGCGTTGGCCCCGGACATAGAGTGGCAGAAAATCGTTGGGATGCGCAATGTGCTGGTACATGGGTATTTTGCCATCGACACTGACATAGTCTGGGATGCAGCTAGTCGAGATGTCCGAGCACTCAAAGTGCACATTGAGCAGCTGTTACAGCGCCTCTAGAAACTGACAGCAGCGCCCTAAATGCAGAAGGCGGCATAGAGCGGAACGGAGGAAGCACCCCCTCACTGCTAGTAGGGCCACGTGAGTATAGTTAAGTCAAGAAAAATCACGAAATGTGATAATAAAGCCAACTTAATGCTCTAAGGGAGAGGGGCGGAGGAGGGACGGAGGAGCGCGACATCATCCTTTGCGAGAACGCTAAGGGCAGTTTTCCTTGTCCAGCACTTATGAGGGTTGTTAGCTGGTAGCAAAACAATGCTCTTTTGCGCCTTATGCGCGAGTATCAAGTGCCGACCAAAAAGCAGACCTAGACAGGCAGGTGGTCAGATTGCTCTGCTTCGCGGAAGAGATGGGATTGGCGGTAAGCAAGACATGGTTGACGTACTGACTTCTTTCTGAGCCAGGCTTTATGGAAAGAAAGCGGCTAAGGATAAGGCACGGAAAGCGCTGGAGGTGATGCGCGATGCTGATTAACAAGGCGTTTCGTTACGAGCTCAAACCAAACTCCACGCAACAGGTTCTCTTGGCCAAGCATGCTGGCGTGGCACGCTTCGCCTACAACTGGGGCTTGGCGCAGCGTATTGCGCTCTACGAACAGGAGAACCAGTCCACGAACGCCGTTAACCAGCACAGAGAGCTCAACCAACTCAAACAGACAGCTTTCCCCTGGATGTATGAAGTGTCGAAGTGTGCGCCGCAAGAAGCCTTGCGGGACTTAGACAAAGCCTTCGCTAACTTTTTTCGCGGGGTAAAGCAGGGCAAGCGCATAGGCTTCCCGCGCTTTAAAAAGAAGGGGCGGCGCGACAGTTTTAGGTTGACGGGTAGCATTAAGGTGTTTAAGAAGGGTCTACAGCTCCCCCGCCTCGGCGTCGTGAGGCTAAAAGAAGCGACTGCTGTCACAGGCAGAATACTCTCAGCGACGGTACGCAGAGAAGCAGACAGGTGGTATGTAAGCCTCGCGGTGGAAACCGAAATACCCCAGCCAGCCCCGGTCTTAGGCGAGGTAGTCGGGATTGACTTAGGACTCAATCACTTTGCGGTTCTCTTCGATGGCACCAAGATAGACGCCCCCAAGCCACTAAAGAAGCACCTCAAACGGTTACGCCAGCTCTCCAAGAGGCACACACGGAAGCAGCAGGGGAGCAAGAACAAGAAAAAGAGCGCACTAGCTCTAGCACGATTGCATCGCAGAATCCGCAACATACGCCAAGACTTCCTGCACAAGCTAACCACACATCTGGCGAAAACCAAGTCAGAGATTGTGTTGGAAAGCCTAAACGTCAAAGGCCTGATGCAGAACAGCAAACTCTCCCGCGCCATCGTCGATGTCTCTTGGCATGAATTCAGGCGACAGCTAGAATACAAGTCTCGCTGGTATGGCAGCACGCTAACCTTCGCCGACAGGTTCCACGCAACGAGCAAAACTTGCTCAGTGTGTGGCTGTGTGTGCGATAGACTGCCGCTAGTCGTTCGCACATGGGCTTGTGCAAAGTGTGGTAGTCAGCACGACAGAGATGTCAATGCGGCAGAGAACCTTAGGAAATTAGCAGTTAGCGAATTTACATAGGCTAGACAAATATCTAAGCAAACTTTGTGAGTACCGACAGTTCGTCGGGAATTTACGCCTGTGGACATCGGAGGTTCAGGCTCAGGCCGGTGCTGGTGGATGAAGCAGGAATTTCTAAATGGAATATTTGTCTATGAAGAAAAGAACGGTACACCCACAGGGGAGGCAGCGAGGCTAGGTGCAGAAATATATATCGGTGCGCGGCGCGCGGCAGCACAACTTAAAGAACATTGACGTAGATATCCCGCGCGATCAACTTGTCGTTATTACCGGGCTTAGCGGCTCAGGCAAATCGTCGCTAGCCTTTGACACCATCTACGCAGAAGGGCAGCGACGCTATGTGGAGTCGCTGTCCGCCTACGCGCGCCAGTTTCTTGGGCGCATGGATAAGCCCGATGTCGACTACATTGAGGGGCTTTCACCTGCCATTTCGATTGACCAAAAGACCACCAGCCGCAACCCGCGTTCTACCGTCGGCACTGTCACCGAGTTGTACGACTACCTGCGCCTTTTGTTTGCGCGCGTCGGCAAGCCCTACTGCCCGCACTGCCGGATTCCGATTGCCCAGCAGACTGTCGACCAAATCGTCGACCAGGTGCTGCAGCTGCCGGAAGGCGCGCGGGTGATGGTGCTTGCGCCTGTCGTGCGTGGCAAGAAAGGCGAGCACGTCAAGACGCTCGACGAACTGAGCCGCGCAGGTTATGTGCGTGCGCGTATTGACGGCGAAATTAAAGAGCTCAGCGATAATCCGGAACTAGAAAAAACAAAAGCCCACCACATCGAAGTAGTGGTAGACAGGCTAATATTGCGCGGAGATATAGGCTCGCGGGTGGCCGACTCCATCGAAACAGCTACCAGTCTCTCGGGCGGCTTGGTCATCATCGCGCCAGTAGACGGGCCAGACACGCTCTACAGTCTTAGCTTGGCCTGCACCGAATGCGGCTTTAGTTTCGGGGAGATTTCGCCGCGCCTATTTTCGTTTAACTCGCCCTTTGGCGCGTGCCCAACCTGCGGAGGGCTTGGGTCACACTTAGAGGTAGACCCCGCGCTCGTCATACCCGATTGGCGCAAGTCCCTTAACGACGGCGCCGTCGCCCCCTGGGCAGGCAGCAGCAGTAACTATTATCCGCAGCTCTACGCGGCGCTAGGCAAGAACTTTGGCCTAAACCCTGATGTGCCGCTCGATGAACTGCCGCGCGAAAAGATAGACGTCCTGCTAAACGGCGACGCCAACAAGAAGATTACGCTTGTCTACGATGCCGGCAACGGGCGCGCACATACCTACCACACACACTTTAAGGGCGTCGTGGCTATGATTAACCGTAACTACAAAGAGACCACTTCGGACTACATCCGGGAGGAACTAGAGAACTACATGAGTTCGCGGGCTTGCCCAACCTGTAACGGGGCGCGCCTTAAGCCGGAGGCCCTGTCTGTCCTGCTAGGCGAGCGCAATGTGGCGGAAGTGACGGCCCTAAACATCCGGGATGCCCTAGGTTTTATCGAAACCTTAGTACTGGGCGAGAAAGAACAGCTTATCGCCAAGCAGATTCAAAAAGAAATTACCGCGCGGCTCACCTTCTTAATTAACGTCGGGCTAGATTACCTGACGCTCTCGCGCAAGGCGGGCACGCTATCCGGCGGCGAAGCGCAGCGCATTCGCCTAGCCACGCAGATAGGCTCGAGCCTAATGGGGGTTGTCTACATCTTAGACGAGCCGAGCATCGGTCTACACCAACGCGACAACGCCCGCTTAATAAACACTCTTAAATCTTTGCGCGACTTAGGCAACACCGTTTTGGTGGTCGAGCACGACGAGGAGACCATGCGGCAGGCCGACTACATCATAGACATCGGTCCGGGGGCAGGGGAGCACGGCGGGCGCATTATCGCCGAAGGGAAGCTAGCGGATATCTGCAATCATCCCGGTTCAATTACCGGTGAGTATTTGAGTGGACGCAAGGAAATTGAAGTGCCGCCGCGCCGCCGCGATCCAAACTGCAAGTGGCTAGAGATTGTCGGGGCGACGGAAAACAATCTGCGTGACATCAGCGTACAGATTCCGCTTGGGGTGTTTGTCTGTGTCACCGGCGTATCCGGTTCAGGCAAGAGCACGCTGGTTAACGAGATACTCTACAAGCGCCTCGCGCAGGAAATAAACGGTGCTAAGGCGCGGCCTGGCGCACACCGCGGGCTCTTAGGCTTAGAACACATCGATAAGATTATCGAGATAGACCAGTCACCTATCGGACGCACGCCGCGCTCTAACCCCGCAACTTATACCAGCACTTTCGAGCTGATTCGCCACTTGTTTGCGCAGACGCAGGAGGCCAAAGTTAGGGGGTACAAGCCCGGGCGCTTTAGCTTTAACACTAAGGGGGGACGCTGCGAGGCGTGTAAAGGCGACGGCATCATCCGCATTGAGATGCATTTCTTGCCTGACGTCTATGTTCCCTGTGAAGTGTGTAAGAGCCAGCGCTACAATCGCGAGACCCTAGAAGTGCGCTTTAAGGGGCTAAATATTGCCGAAGTGCTCAACATGACCGTAGATCAGGCGCTCGACTTCTTTGCCAATGTGCCCCGCATCGAGCGCAAACTCCAAACCCTCGCCGACGTAGGTTTGGGGTACATTAGGCTCGGTCAGCCGGCGACTACGCTCTCGGGCGGTGAAGCGCAGCGCGTTAAGCTAGCCACGGAACTTTCGCGGCGCAGTACAGGCAAAACGCTGTATATTCTCGACGAGCCTACCACCGGTCTGCACATTGCCGACATCCACCGCCTGCTCGGCGTGCTCAACCGTTTGGTGGAGGCGGGCGACACGGTGTTAGTCATCGAGCATAACCTCGATGTGATTAAAACAGCCGACTACATCATTGACCTTGGCCCCGAGGGTGGGAATAAGGGCGGCAACGTAATCGCGCTGGGCACGCCCGAACAGATTGCGGCCGCAGCGGGGAGTTATACCGGGCAGTTTCTGTCGCGCGTGCTCTAGAGGATGTTTGCACAGAAGGCAGTTGGCTGTGAGCTGGGTGCAGGCGATGGGGGGTGAGCCGTATCGAAAAGTTGCAGTTTGTGCCTGACTTGCCGGGCGTCTATCAAATGAAGGATGCCGAGGGCACAGTCATCTACGTCGGCAAAGCCAAATCGCTTAAGCACAGGCTACGCTCCTACTTTCAGGGCGGCGCCGCGCACGGCGTAAAAGTGCGAGCCATGGTGGAGAAAGTGCGCGACTTTGACTACATCATCACCGACACGGAGCGCGAAGCGCTAGTGCTTGAGAGCAACATGATTAAGGAGCTTCGTCCGCACTACAACATCCGCATTAAGGACGACAAACACTACCCGTATTTGCGCCTATCTGTGACCGAACCCTACCCGCGGCTTGACGTAGTGCGGCGCGTAGAAAAGGACGGCAGCAGATACTTCGGGCCTTATCCTAACAGCGGGGCTATACGCGACCTGCAGAAGTTGCTGAAGCGCACCTTTCCTTTGCGCACCTGCAATCGCGAAGTTGCCTTCGGCGCGCCGGCCGGACGCCCCTGCCTGCACTTTCACCTCAAACAGTGCTTAGCTCCCTGCCTAGGCACGGTAACTGTCGACGAGTACGGCGGGGCAGTTAAACAGCTCGAACTGCTGCTCGAGGGAAAACACGACGCGCTGCTCACGAGTCTCAAAGCACAGATGACAACCGAGGCAGAGGCGCTCAACTTTGAACGCGCCGCGTTTCTGCGGGACCAAATTCGCGCCATCGCCGCGGTTATGGAGCGGCAGAAGTTTGACGCCGCAGAACTGCTTGAACGTGACGTCGTGGGGGTAGCGCAAAGCCTCGCCGAAGCCTGTGTGGCGCTGTTCCATATGCGCGAAGGGAAAGTGGTCAGTCGCCAGACCGTCTTTCTGACCGGCACTGCCGATCAAAGCAAAGGAGAGATCTTATCCGCCTTTCTTGCGCAGTTCTATAGCTTCGCGCCTTCTATCCCGCGCGAGATTCTGTTGGACGACACACCGACAGATCTGCTCGACCTAGAGCAAATTCTCACGCGACGTCGCGGTAGCAAAGCTATCCTGGTAGTGCCAAAGCGCGGTGCAAAGAAAGCGCTGACGACTTTAGCTTCACGCAATGCCCAGCAAGTGCTGGAAGAAAAGTGGCGCCGGGTTAACGGCAAGAATGAACTGGCGCGGCGTGCCCTCATTGAGCTCGCCCATCACCTCAAGCTACCGTCCCCGCCCGCGCGTGTGGAGTGCTACGATATCTCTAACATTCAGGGCGTGTTGTCGGTGGGCTCAATGGTAGTCTATCAGGACGGCCTGCCCGCTAAAGGCGAGTATCGCATGTTTCGCATTAAGTGGGTGGAGGGAGCGAACGATTACGCCTCACTACATGAGGTGCTGACGCGTCGCTTAGCTGCTCATCGCGCAGGGGACGCTAAGTTTTCGCCGCTGCCAGACCTGATTATAGTGGATGGCGGCAAGGGACAACTTAATGCAGCGCAAGACGCACTCCGACAAGAAGAATACGAGCACTTAAAGGTAGTGTCGTTAGCCAAGGCAGAAGAACTAATCTTTTTACCGCATACACACGAACCCCTGGCCTTGCCGCGCGATTCCCAAGCTCACTACCTCGTGCAGCGTATTCGCGACGAGGCACATCGCTTTGCCATCAGCTTTCATCGCAAGCTCAGGCAGAAAACTGCGCGCGCTTCACAACTAGAAGACTGCCCCGGGATTGGTCCGGCTAGGCGGCGAGCTCTACTCCAGCACTTTGGCACAATGGCGGGTGTCAAGCAAGCCTCTGTCGCAGAACTAGCAGCAGTCAAGGGAATGACTTTAGCTCTGGCGACAAAACTCGCCGCATTTCTGCACCCCGCAACTTAGCATACTTTCCTGCGGCTCGCTTGCAGGAAGGACAGAGACGGCGTCGAATATAGTCGAGGACTGGCAGACCATTTGTCGGGGATGGTCTTTTTTTTGCCCCCCTGAAACTACACTCACTTAAGGAGGCGAGGCTCTTGACTACAGACCGCATCGCATTGCATAGGGCTAATGCCCGCAGGGGGTTTAGTGTCATCTTCGATGAACTATGGGCGGTGTATTTGCCGCAGATAGGTCCGCAAGCGGCCTTGCTGTATTGTTTCTTGCAATACATCTCAGGTGGCGAGATACCCAATCCCTGCTCCGATGAATGGGGAGCCGAGGTGTGTGCGCCGCTTGGCATGTCAGTAGCGGAAAGCCACCAAGCGTGGGCTAGGTTACAGGAAGCGTGCCTGCTTACTCCTACGACCCAGGGGTACTCCCTGTGTGACCCCGCCCCGGCATCGCCAACTGAGCGCGAATCTGAGCGGACGCTATTGGCAGAGGTAGAGAAGCTGTTCGGCCGACCGCTTAGCATGACAGAAATTACTTTGGCTCAGGAGTTTGAGGCTGGCTATGGGCATGAGCTGGTTTTGGCCGCGGCTGGCGTGGCTGTCGAAGTACAGGCTAGGAGCATGCCTTACATCCGCCAAGTGTTGCTTAACTGGCAGGCCAAGGGCATAAGCACGGCGGAGCAAGCGCGGCAGGATATCGCGACTTACCGAAACGAGAAGGCGCGCCGCCATGCGCGGCGGGGGGGGCAGACTAAGCGAACAGCTTCGCCGGCGCCGGCAGCGCCAGCAACTTCTACAAGTGTCACTTACGACGAGTCCGAAATAGTGCTGCGTAGAATTAAGCGTACCGAGGCGGAAGAGAGGATGGGCGGCGTTGGCTACTAAGAACGGAGGATTAGTGCGCGTGTGGGAGGCAGCAACGCGGCGTGATGCCGTGCTCTCGGCGCATCCTCGGCTGCAGGAGCTAGAAAGAAGCGTTGCGGCTGCAGTTAAGGACTTTGCCACAGGGCGCTGCGATGACCATGCCGTGCGCGCCGCGATTATGGCTCGGCGCAGCTACTTGGAGCGGCACGGCATTCCGCTCGGGTATGCCGAACCGCACTGGGCTTGTGCCGCATGCCAAGACGAGGGTTATGTTAATGGCGTGCCCTGCGCATGTCGGCAGCAGGCCGAGTTAGACCGCATCATCGCCGGCTCTAACCTCCCGGCTAAGCTTCGGCAGCAGACCTTTGACAAGTTCGAGCTCAAGTGGTATTCCACAACGAAGAAGACCCCGCAAGGCGTAACCGAGCGCACGTGCGCCCGCGATGCCTTGCGGAGTTGTCAGGCCTTTGTGGCGCGCGTACTCGAGGGGCGCGTCGACAAGGGCTTATTTGTCTCCGGCGGGGTGGGCCTTGGGAAGACTTTTCTGCTTAGCGCTATCTGCAACAGCCTCACCGAGGCGCGTGTCCCGACTTTATATGTCGTGTTTAGCGACCTCATTGCGGCGATTAGAGATTCGTTTAACCCAGAAAGTAGCCAAACCGAAAGCCGCATTATGTCCGCCACCAAAGAGGCTCGCGTCCTTATTCTCGACGACTTAGGTGCAGAGCACGTCACCGATTTTGTCACTAACCGGCTGTTTGATATCATTAACTATCGCTGCAACCACAGCCTTCCGCTCGTTGTCTCATCTAACCTCGGCGCGTCCCCGATTGCCGAGCTTTATGGTCCGCGCATTGCCTCACGCCTGCTCGAAATGTGCGAGCCCGTGACACTAGCCGGCGAAGACATCAGGTGGCAAAAACAGCGGCAGTAGCGTTTTGATTGAATAAATTAAGTTAGACCTTAGAGATATTGACGGTAGACAGAAAAAGTGTTAAGCTTGGAGACGAGGAGTGTCTCTGAGGGACGGAGGAGTGCGACATGCAAACGTACACCCGTGGACGCGACGCCTAAAGCCTAAAGCCTAAAGCCTAAAGCCTAAAGCCAAGATGTCGCGCTCCTCCGTCCCTCGACGACATCCCTCCTCGCGTTCTAACTTAAGGAGGGTAATTCTTATGCGTAAGCCGGTTCCTGGGTTGTGCCCGATATGCGGCGACAGGCTTTTCGTCACTAAACTGCACTGTCACCGCTGTGCGACTAGCATTGAAGGTAATTTTGAGCCGTGTCGCTTCTGCTCGCTTTCGCCTGAGCACAAAGCTTTTTTAGAGGTGTTCGTTAAGTGCCGGGGGAATATCAAAGAAGTAGAGAAAGAGCTCGGCATCTCTTACCCTACAGTGCGGAATCGCTTAGACAGTGCCCTCGAGGCCATGGGGTTCCGTGCGGATGAGGCCGCTACGCAGGCGGACACCTCCGTGCGCCGCAAAGAGGTGCTCGATGCCCTATCGCGCGGCGAGATAACTGCAGATGACGCAGTCAAGTTGCTGCGCACCGTGCGCTGATGTTTAGGCTGCCGAACTTCTTCTTGGTGGTGTTCGTCAAGCCGGCAGTCATGCGGTTCCCGTTGTTCTTTGCCCTGCCTCTTTTTCTGGTTGACGAACTGCTAGAAATCGCGGAGATTGCCTACTGGCTTTTCGGGCGCAAACGTGTGCCGCGCAAGTGGCGCGAAAGCGCAGGCAGGGCGGTGCTGAGTCTGCGTCAGGTCTGGCGTAAAACCCGTCGCGCCGGGTCATTTACACTGGTCGATGTCGAGGCGCGGGACGTGCGAGTGTGGGTGCGATTGCTCTAATGGTTTTATAATATTAATGCGGGCGTTAATAATTTAAAGAGCGGTATTGACATTTATACTGCTGTGGGTTACAATTATCTTAACTGAGGGGAGGGTCAAGTGTGGAGAACGAGAAACTACAGATCCTTAAGCTAGTGCAGGAAGGGAAGGTCACACCCGACGAGGCCACCAAGCTTTTGCAGGCGCTAGAAGGCAAGAGCGCGGACAGCAGCGCGGACAGCGCGGTTAGCACCGGCGGCAGCAAATTGCTGCGCATACGCGTCACAGAAGCCAAAGGCACCAAGGTCAACGTGAACGTCCCCATGTCCTTGGTAGAGGCCGCCGTGGCTATCGGGGTCAAGTTTATTCCCGAGGAAGAGCTGCGCGGCGTGGACCTTAGTGCCGTGATAGAGGCAATTAAGCAGGGAGTTACCGGGAAGATTGTCGAGGTCGACAGCGAAGAGGCAAAGGTCGAAATTTCCGTGGAGTAGAGGTATACTGTAGATAGAGTTATTGCGGAGGGATGAAGTCTATGGTAAAACGCCTTTACCGTTCGCGGTCGCAGCGCATGTTGGGCGGGGTGTGCGGGGGGTTGGCTGAATATCTCGATACCGACCCTACAATCATCAGGCTCCTATGGGTCATCTTTGGGTTTATGGGTGCAGGGGTTTTAGCGTATATTGTCGCCTGGGTTATAGTGCCCGAGAAAGACTAGGAAAACAATGCCAAGTAAATTCTTGTGGCGCGTCGTTTTCAACGCTGTAGGCTTGTGGGTCATGACGGAATACCTTGTGCCTGGGATTAGCGTGGCCTCTACTGAGGCCCTACTTATAGCTGCTTTAGTGCTCGGGGTAGTTAATGCAATAGTACGCCCCATCGTTCTGATTCTGTCGCTGCCGCTTAACATCCTTACGTTAGGGCTGCTGACGTTTGTTATCAACGGCTTGATGTTAAGCATAACGGCTGCTCTTGTGCCCGGGTTTTACATTACAACCTTTTGGACAGCAGTGTGGGGCGCGATTCTTTTGACGGTAATTAGCTATGTACTGAATGCTCTATTGGTGGAGAGGGATTAGGTGGGGCGCGTGCTCACCGCTCACCGCTCACCGGGCAAACCTGGCGCCTGGCGGGTGGCGGCTGGCGCCCTCACAAGCGACAAGCGACATAGTCTTCCCAGCGCCTTACGGGCGCTGTTTTCTTGTATTGCCGAAAGATTTGCGTAGCGATACAATAAGCCTAACGCCAGCAGAAAGGCAGTGACACATGGGAGTCGTCATCCGTTTGCTTCGTCAGGTACAGCCCTACAAGTGGAGAGTAGCCCTCGCGCTGACAATGGTCTTTCTCAGCACGGGCCTTGTGGCCGTGCAGCCTATGCTGATTCGCTTCGCCGTTGACGAGGTCTACCAGGCGGAGCGTTGGCATTTGCTCGGTTGGATAGCGCTGGGGCTTCTCCTAGCAACCATTCTGCGCTCGGCGCTAGGGTATCTTGAGCGCATCAGCATGGAGTGGATTGCCCAGCGCACGATTTATGACCTGCGTAACAACATTTATCAGCAGCTACAGTCCTTATCATTTAGTTTTTACGACCAAGCCCAAACCGGCGAGCTGATGTCGCGCGCTACCGCCGACGTGGAAATGCTGCGCCGCTTTTTAAGCTTTGGCATCCTGCGCCTGACGAGCAGCGCCCTCACCATGGTCGTAGTAATGGCGTTGCTCCTAATGATGGATGTGCGCTTGGCGTTAGTCTCCATGGCCAGTATTCCGCTACTAATTCTTGCGGTCTGGCGCTTCGCTACTACAGTCCGCCCGCGCTACCGGCAGATTCAAGATCAGCTCGGCGTAATCACCACCGTGCTGCAGGAAGTAATTGCCGGCGTGCGCGTAGTGCGCGCTTTTGCACAGGAAGACCGTGAAATAGAGCGCTTCCGCCGCGAAAACTGGCGCTACTTAGACCTAAATATCACCACGATACGCATGTGGGCGCTGTACTTCCCCTTAATGACCTTCCTTGGCGGCCTCGGCAGTACGGTAGTGTTGTGGTACGGCGGCAGCCGCGTAATCGCAGGGGGGCTATCTGTCGGTGCCATGGTTGCGTTTCAGACCCTGCTAATGCAGCTAATTATGCCCATCCGCATGTTGGGGTGGCTGGTCAACATGGCTAGTCAGGCCGCCGCCGCCGGGCAGCGCGTTTTCGCTATCTTGGACACAGAGAGTGCGGTGCAAGACAAACCCAGCGCCCAAGAACTGCAAAGACCCAAAGGCCACGTGCGCTTTGACCGCGTGTCATTCTCATATGACGGGCAAGCCCCGGTGCTAGACGGCGTATCAATAGACGCACGTCCCGGCGAAACCATTGCTCTACTTGGCGCAACCGGCTCGGGTAAGTCCACAATCATTAACCTAATCCCGCGTTTTTACGACGTCACGGCGGGCAGTGTCACTATCGACGGCAATGACGTGCGCGATGTAACGCTAAAAAGCCTGCGCGCGAACATCGGCATGGTGCTGCAGGAGACGTTTTTATTTTCGGCCTCGCTCAAAGACAACATTGCCTACGGGCGTCCCGGCGTCAGCGAACAGGAGCTCATCAGTGCCGCCAAAGCCGCACAAATCCACGACTTTATCGTCTCGCTACCTGAGGGCTACAACACCTTAATCGGCGAGCGCGGCATCGGCCTGTCGGGTGGGCAGAAGCAGCGCGTGGCCGTTGCGCGGGCTCTCTTAATGGACCCGCGTATCCTAATTCTCGACGAGGCTACCTCAAGTGTCGACAGCGAGACGGAACTGGCCATGCAAAAAGCGCTGCAGGCAGTAATGGCCAACCGCACTACCTTCGTAATTGCGCAGCGGTTATCTACCGTGCGGCGCGCGCACCAGATTATCGTGCTGCAGGACGGACAGATTGCCGAACAAGGGACGCACGACTCGCTGCTTAGGCAAAACGGCATCTATCGCGAGATTTATGACCTGCAGTTTAGGCAACAGGAGACTACGCAAGGCCAAGCGGAAAGGGGGAGTGAGTAGATGCGTGGCGGGGGAGCCGGGGGACCGGTGGGCGGCGGGCCGGGTGGCCCCATGGGGCCGATGGGACGGCTCGATATCGATGCGGTTGAGGTCAAGGTTGAAACCAAGGTGCTTAAGCGCGTACTACCCTATGTGCGGCCGTATGTGTGGCACCTTGCAGCAGGCCTAGTCTTTATGTTGTTAGTCACGGGTACCGGTCTAGTCGCGCCATACCTTGAGGCTGTGGTTATCGACCGCTATATATTGAATCAGGCAGGGTTAAGCGCAGATGCTCGAACGGCGGGCATAACGCGCATAGCCCTAGTGTATCTCGCTCTGTTTGTTGCCGGCTGGGTATGCTCGTATTGGCAGACCTTCTTTGTGTCCTGGGCCGGGCAAAACGTAATCTTTACCCTGCGGCAGAAGATGTTTAATCACCTGCAGAAGCTGTCTTTCTCGTTCTACGACAACCTCGAAGCTGGCCGCATCATGGCCCGCCTTACTAACGACGTCAACAGCCTAAACGAACTGGTTTCGTCGGGCATACTTAACGTCGTCAACGACGTAGTTACGCTGCTGGGCATTATCTTTATTTTGGTGCGTCTAGACTGGCGGCTGGCGCTGTTTACGTTTACTACTTTCCCGCTCTTGTGGCTAGTAGCGACGCGCTTTCGTGGCAAAATGCAGCGCGCCTACCACGATGTGCGGCGTAAAGCCGCCACGGTAAACGCCAGCTTGCAAGAGAGCATTTCCGGCGTGCGCGTAACGCAGTCCTTCGTGCGTGAAGAGAAGAACGCCCAGCGCTTCGATGAAACCAATCTGGACAACATGCAGGCCAACATGCAGGCGGCGCAGATTAACTCGGCCTTTATTCCGCTCGTAGAAGTCGTGTCGACGCTTGGCGTATGTATCGTCATTTGGTACGGCGGCAGCTTAATCCGCGGCGGCGAGCTTACCGTCGGTATTGTCTACGCCTTTTTGCGCTACGTCTCTCGCTTCTTTATGCCCATCCGCGACCTCAGCCAAGTTTATAACGTTTGGCAGTCGGCCACCGTTTCAATTGACCGCATCTTTGAGCTCTTAGATATGGAGCCGAGCGTAAAAGATAGCCCGCAGGCAGTAGAGCTTCCACCGCTTGACGGGCACGTGCGCTTTATAGATGTGACCTTTGGCTATAAGCCCAATTTGCCGGTGTTGCATAACGTGAACATAGACATCCCACCCGGTCGGACGGTAGCCGTCGTCGGCGCAACCGGTGCCGGCAAAAGCTCGCTGATAAACCTTCTGTGTCGCTTCTACGACCCAGAAGTCGGACGCATCACCCTAGACGGCTACGATTTGCGCGACGTCACGCAGCGCTCGCTGCACAATCAGGTAGGCCTCGTGTTACAGGATACATTTATCTTTTCCGGCACCGTAGGTGAGAACATCCGCTACGGCAAACGTGACGCCGCCGAGAGCGAGGTTGTGGCCGCGGCGCAAGCCGTAAACGCGCACGAGTTTATTATGAAGCTGCCGCAGGGCTATGACACTCCGGTTAACGAGCGCGGCGCACGCCTCTCGGTCGGGCAACGGCAGTTAATCGCCTTTGCTCGCGCGCTCCTCGCTAACCCGCGTGTGCTCATCCTAGATGAGGCTACTTCCAGCGTCGACGCCTACACCGAAGTGCTGATTCAAAAAGCCCTGGTCACACTGCTGCATGGCCGCACCGCGTTTATTATTGCGCATCGCCTCTCGACTCTGCGGCAAGTAGACTACGTCATTGCCCTAGAACACGGTCGCGTGGCGGAACAAGGCACACCCGCGGAGCTCCTACGGCAAGAGCGCGGCGTCTACCGCACGCTCTATGAAACCCAGACCCAAGCCAGAGCGTAAGGTGCAGGGGCATGTTTGCCTCCACAGAATCAAATATAACTGCTAGCCTGACGTGTAAACATATCGCAATAGCGTCCGCCTAAAGCCATTAGCTCGGCGTGCGTGCCTTGCTCCACAATCCTGCCGCCACTAAGCACAGCAATGCGATGTGCAACTCGTGCTAAGGATAAGCGATGGCTGACGACGATGGCCATTTTGCCGCCAACAAACTCTCGCAGTATCTCAAGTATTTTGTGCTCGCTTTGCGGGTCTATGGCCGCTGTTGGTTCGTCGAGCAGCACGAGCTCGGCTTTGGTCTGGCGAAGCAGCGCACGCGCTATCGCGACCTTTTGCCATTGTCCGACAGATAGGTCGGTTCCCTGTTCAAGCATTTTGCTAAGTGGCGTATCTAGGCCTAGGGGTAACTCTGCTATGTCGAGACCGACCTCCTGCGCTGCTAGCAGCAAGGTGCTGTCGTCATGCAGTTTGGCGAGATCCCCAAAGCCGATATTGTCACGCGCTGTCACGGGGAAACGAGCATAATCCTGCACAACAACAGCGATACGTTCACGCAGCTCTTTGATATCAACGCCTTTCAAGTTAGTTCCGCCCCAAGTGATCTCGCCTGCGTCAGGGTCATAAAGGCGAGACATGAGCTTTGTTAGAGTCGTTTTCCCGGCACCGTTCTCGCCTACAAGCAGTAGCACTTC
>JAGXRZ010000054.1 GCA_018335585.1 Selenomonadales bacterium | reverse complement strand
CTTTTTGTTTGACAAGAAAGTATTCGCCAGAGGTAGGGGGTTTCCCTTCATATTTCGAATATTATTTCCCTTTTCTTCTGATTTTTGCCTTGGGGTCAATTTTACTGTAGCTAAACGTCCTTGCCCCAAAAACCCTCGCTAACGCTAGGTTGTGCTGGGGTAAAATAAATCTACCACAGCCTCAAAACGCCCTATCTACCGTCCTTTCTGGACATCGCAATTAGGTCTCAGAGTGAAAAATGTGAAACATGTACTTCTCCTCCGGCAATGACGAGCAAAGCACAGGAGCGCGCCGTTACTTTTCTGCCGGCATGGGTTGACCCAGGATTAACAAAGAGAATCCCCTGCTGACTAAAAACTGTCGGGACATGCGTATGACCAAACACAGCGATATCAGCTCGGTACAGTTTGGCTTCGCGCACAAGGTTCCCCACACCTAGTTTGACGCCCTGTAAGTGTCCGTGTGTCACGAAAAAACGCTTGCCGCCAAGCTCTATTATCTCTCGCTCAGGCTGACGTCGAGCGTCGCAGTTCCCCACTACGGCGATCACAGGTATGCCGAGCCTGTGAGCTAATGCTTCCCCATCGCGGTAATGGTCGCCTACGTGAATTATTGCCTCGACGCACCCAAATTTTTGCAGCGCAGCTTCTATAGACGCTTGGTCCCCGTGCGTATCGCCCAGTATGCCGCAGCGATAGCTTTCAGCGGACATGGGAAGCTAAGCCTAAGCTATCGCGTAGCGCAAGCAAAGCCATAGCCCGATGACTGATTTTGTTTTTTTCGTGTAGAGGCATTTCAGCTAGCGTAAGGTCACTCCCTCGCACCGCAAAAATGGGGTCATAGCCAAAGCCCAAGCTCCCGCGCGGGGCGTCAGTGATGCGGCCAAACAAGCGTCCGGTAGCGGTTACGCACTTTCCGTCAGGGCAGAGTAACGTCAACACCGCAGCGAAGTGCGCTTGCCGCCTTTTTCCTGCACGCGACAACTTCTGCAGCAGCAGGGCATTGTTCTCCGCGTCGGTGGCCTCTAAGCCGGCGTAACGCTGCGAGAAAACCCCAGGCTCTCCGCCTAAATAGTAAACAAAGAGACCGGAATCATCCGCTAGCGCCGCCTTACCTGTAGCCTGCACAGCTGCGCGAGCTTTGATCAGGGCATTTTCGTACAGCGTGCTGCCGGTTTCCTCAACCTGCCACGCCGGCAGCAGCGCTTGGATAGGGATAGTCTGCACGCCAAACGCCGCGAACATGGCAGCAAACTCCGCTAGCTTGCCCTTGTTGCCGCTAGCTAGGACGATTGGTTCCATGCGGGCTGCCCCCAATCAACCGCGCCACGTCGCCTAGACTCTGCTGCTGCAGACCGATTAAAGTCACAATGCCTGATTCCGCTAACGCCAGCATGTCCAAAAGCTCCGTATGAGAAAATGTGGCCTCCTCGCCCGTGCCCTGGATTTCTACTAGTCGTTTGCTCCCTGTCATCACGACATTCATGTCTACCTCTGCCGCAACATCCTCGGTATAGGCCAGGTCTAGGAGCGGCATGCCCTGCACTAGCCCAACGCTGACGGCGGCAAGGTAATCGGTTACAGGGAACACCGACATGTTCTTCTTGCGGTACAAGTGGTGTAAGGCATCACATAACGCCACAAACGCGCCGGTAATAGAAGCCGTGCGCGTGCCGCCGTCAGCTTCTATGACATCGCAATCCACCCACGCGGTACGCTCACCTAAGGCAGCTAAGTCAACCACGGCACGCAGCGACCTGCCAATGAGTCGCTGAATCTCGTGTGTTCTGCCGCCGATCGAGCCTCGCGTGCTTTCACGTTGACTGCGTTCGATGGTCGCGCGCGGTAGCATCGCATACTCGGCGGTAATCCAACCTCTGCCGGTGTGCCTGAGGAAGGGCGGCACCTTATCCTCTAGCGTCACAGTGCAGATAACGCGGGTTTTCCCCATCTCCACGAGAACCGAGCCCTCTGCATGACTTATGTAGTTGCGGTGAAACTTCACCGGACGCAACTGGGTCTCTTTTCGGCCGTCGATGCGCATAAAAACCCTCCTTAGCTTGTCCCAGGCGCAGGAACCACGTCAGCGGTTCCCACAACACTAGAGAATAAACGGGTTAACAAATACCGGACGCAGTATGGGCCTGGTAATATCAGTCCCGGCATTAAACCGCGGAGCCCGCCCTTCGACGGTAACCCTCACGCCCTTAACTCCCTCATGCTCTGTCAGGCTTAGCACTAGAGACCCCATCAATGCCACTTCGGCCGTCTCGCCTCGCACATGGTCGTATATTTCGCGCGAGAAATCGACTTCGGCCACTCCCATGGCGTTTACGCGCAGAGAGCGCACCTTAGTGGCCGCAGGGACGTCCCGCAAGAGAGAAGTGCCTGCCAGCGGACCCCGGATAAGCTCATTAACCGTCGCCAGCAGTAGGTCCTCCGTCTGTGGCACGTGGCGTGTCACCGGCACAAAATAGACATACTCCTCCTGGCTGGCACTGCTGAAGTACAGCGTCAACGGCACGGTTGCGGCTGTGCGCGCTGTGGCGTTCTCTTCGTTTACGAGCCGGTCCTTGCGCATGAGCGGCTGCCAAACGGCAGTGCCACCCGGCAAGCGGGCCAATCTCTTGCCGCCAACCTGCAGTTGCACGCGTTCTACGTTGTCAAACTCCGTCAGCGTCAGCACCAAGGCATCTACTATCAGTCGTTCGCTTCCAACATTATATTGCAGGAAGGCCTCGTTAAGGTCAAGCGTAGCCTGACCGTCACGGATAGTCAGCCCGCGCACGGCCGTGCCTGCGGGCAGCGGAAGTTTTAAGCCGCTCTCTCCCATATGTTCTACGTTAGTAGGATTGTCAATGAGCCTGCCCACTGCGTCCCTAGCCATGCCTTCAACTCTGGGCACCATCACCACGAAGGGAACAACATATTTGCCCGTATGGTCAAGTACCCACAGCACGCGTTGCCGCACTTCCCTTTGCTGCAGCACCGGCAGTGCGCGTGGCACAAACACCCCCTGCCGCTTAGGCTCATCATTCCTAGGCGGCGCGGCGGTAGGCCGCAGCCAAGCCGGAATGCAGCCTAGCAGCACACCGACAGATAACAACAGCACCAAAACGAGTACCCAGCGGGTGCAGCGGTGAATGCTCATGTGCGCCTCCTTTAAGCTATCTCCCTACACGATATGCGAGGCGCGCACTGCTTATTCAGTTTCCCCGGTCAAACAACTTCCACGCTCAAACCGTTTGTTCCTGCCCCAAACTTTACCTGCCGAGGTTCTATGGCGACACCAAGCAAGCTCCCTGCCACTTGCCCAAACTGCCGGACGCCGCCTGAAACGTAGAAGGTGGTATTGCCGCCGCCGGAAAGTGCCGGTGACAGATGTGCCTGCACATCCCGCGCTGCTTCTTCCGCTGGGTCGACTAGTTTCACGTTAGGGGGAACCACTTGATTAAACACAGGCAGCAAGAACGGATAGTGCGTACAGCCAAGAACTAAAGTGTCAACGTGCTGCAGAAGCACCGGTGCCACGCAGTCATGTACCGCATCACTCACCTGTGCGCCCGCGAGTTCACCGTTCTCTACTAACGGGGCGAGAGCCGTGCACGCTTGCCCGAAAACCTCTGTGCAGGGCGAGATGGCCTTTAGAGCTTTCGTGTAGGCCTGCGACCTAATCGTGGCCTCGGTAGCAAGCACGCCGACCCGGCCCTCTAGAGTAACTTGAGCGGCGGCACGCGCTCCCGGCAACAGCATACCAAATAGCGGCACTCGGTAGCGTTGTCTGGCTAGCGGTAATACTAAGGCGGACGAGGTGTTGCAGGCCATTACAATCGCGCGGCAGCGCTCACGCAGTAAGAAGTCGCAGATGCCAAAAACAATTTGTTCAAGCTCTGCCTGGCTACGCAACCCGTAGGGCATATGCAAGGTGTCGGCAAAGTACACATAATCCTCTTGCGGCATTACCTTCTGCAGCTGCCGCAACACCGAAAGGCCGCCGACACCGGAGTCAAACAGGCCGATTGGGCCCAAATCCACCACCGCCTCTTTCTGTGATGCTTCATAGTATGCGCTACTTCTGACGGCGGTAACTAGCGCGCGCTGCTAACCAGACAAAAGACCCGCCCGCGGCAGGTCTTGACGTTTAAGTAACTTCCTCCTGCGTCATAAGTGCGGCGAGATGGTCAAGGGCCACAACCATGTTGGCTGTCTCCTCTCGCGAGACGCGCTCAAGCACACCGGACAAATACCTCCGCCGCGCCTGCATTACTTCCTCTAGCATTTGATGCCCGCGCTCAAGCACTCGCAACCGAATCACACGTCGGTCATTAGTGTCGCGCTCACGTGCTACAAGGCCGTTTCGTTCCATGCGATCCACTAGGTCGGTAGCGGTGCTACAGGCTAGGTACAACTTCTCGCCTAACTCGCCAATGGTCATGTCGCCGTTTTGAATCAAGGTGAGGAGTGCGCTAAACTGCGGAGGGGTAATCCCAAAGTCAGCGAGAATCTCCCTGCCTCGCTTCTTGATAATAACACTGACGGTGCGCAAAAGCCTTTCGACGTCGTCGACAGTCTTCAGAAAGTCGGCATCGCTCATTCCATCTTCCCCCTCGCGTATCCGCTAACCCAAGTAAAGTCTACCAGAGTAGCAGTAGACGGGTCAATAGTGCGACGATGAGCGCTATCGCACTCGGTTAATCTCCGTCCGCCCAATCGGTCTGCTGAGGTCTAGGTTCGACCCTAGCGGAGCAAGCACGCGCCCGTCAACTAGGAATTGGACTTCCTTTATGTCGGGAAACTCTAAGAGAGTATAGACGAGGGCATCGAGAACGAGTTGCTGGTTAACAGCTCCCTGCAAAAACAGGGAAACGGAGGCCTTATCGAGATTGACTATGGCCAGTCCCTCTCCTACCCGCACAGACTGAACCGAGAGATTGTTGGGGACGGGGGAGACAAGCTTCTCATGTCCGCGAAATCTAATTAACTCCTGCAAGGCGACTGCAGGGTCCCGGCGCGCGGCAGGCACCGCCCAAGGCACCAGCAAATCTGCGTCTCGTAGCCTAAGGTAAAGCACCACTGAATTGCCGGTCGCTAGCAGCGAGTTAACGGCTGTGGGTCGTCCTATGGGTTCGGCGAGCTGAAAAGGACCGACCGCACCGTGCATGGGGAGTCCGTTAATCGTGAATCTCACTGCCGTAATGTCCCGAAAACTCGTAAGCGTAAGCACCGTTGCCTTAACAAAGGAGCGCTCCTCGGCTAGATTGCGAGTGACCCATGCCTGAAAGGCAGGCGGCATATCTACCGTCAACACCGTATCCCTAAGGGTCGTTCCTTGAATGCGAGACTGACCTGCGCCTAAGGTCCTAAAATCCTCCGGCCAAGCGCCGTCGTTTAAGAGACGGACCGCTTGCTCTAGGGGCGTTTGTCCCGGCTCGCGCGCCACGCTAAGCGGAACAATCCAGCCGGTTGCCCTCTCCAAAACATATACTACGACAAACGGTGACTCACCGGAAGCTGTGTAATGGGCCCGCTGGCTGTGTGCGTTATGGGCCACAAGGGGCACAAGCGGGGCCCGGCTCGGTTCATTTGTACAACTGACAGCCAAGGAGAGAGCGACTAGCACTAAGACAAGCAACCACTTCCGCATACGCACTTTCGCCACCTCCAAGTTAATTATAAGGCATGACGCGCTCTAAACTAAGTTACAGACTGGTTACAAGTCACGGCAGGAGCAGAGGGCAGAGCATTGAATATATCTGTGATAGCGAGTGTAAAGGAGCGTGCAAGAGTGAAGGTATTTATCAGTGTGGACATTGAGGGCGTATGCGGCGTAGTAAACAGCGACAGCACCGGCCCCGGTGGGAAGACTTACGATGAGGCGCGTCTGCAGATGACCGAGGAAGTCAATGCCGCCGTAGAGGGCGCCATAGCTGGCGGTGCCACAAAGATTGTAGTAAACGACAGCCACGGCGGAATGAACAACCTTCTCCCCAAACAGCTTCACCCCTTAGCCGAGGTAATTCTTGGCACGCCTAAGCCGCTGATGATGATGCAGGGGGTCGACGCTGAGTGCGACGCCTGCATGTTCGTCGGCTATCACTCGCGCATGCACGCGCGTGGGATTCTCTCGCACACTATCAGCGGTGGCGTGGTGAGTAACGTGTGGGTCAATGGGGTATTGTGCGGCGAAATCGGTATCAATGCCGGCTTAGCAGGTCACTTCGGTGTTCCCGTGGTTTTGACGACCGGTGATAAAGATGCGACCGAGGAAGCGTTAGCACTGCTCCCAAGCGTCGAAGTGGCTGCCGTAAAAGAGGCCATTACCCGCTACAGCGCCAAGAACCTACACCCAAGAGCGGCCGCAGACTTGATTCGCACACGGGCTGAACACGCCATGAGTAAGCGACCCGCGTGGCAGCCGCTTGTCTTTCGTCCCCCGGTTACCATGCGCATAGAGTTCTTAAATGCTGGCATGGCAGATGCGGCAGCTTTTCTGCCGGGTTCGCTGCGCGTAGAAGGCAGCATCGTAGAGTATACTGCCGACGACTATATTACGGCTTTCCAAGGGCTCCGCGCCATGATCACGTTAGCGAGCAAGTAGGGACGTGCCTGTGGCACGTCCGCGGACGTGCGAAACGCACGTCCCTACTTACGGAGTAGTAGTCCCGCTCCGGCGGCCAAAAGTAGCAGCCCGGCACCTTTCAGCCATGTGAACGGCGTGCGCTGCAGGCCAAAGAGGCCTAACTCGTCAATCAAGAGTGCCGTTCCGACCTGCCCCACGATAATTAGCGTAGTGGTTACGGCTACACCTAAGCGAGCGATGCTTATCGCCACCAAATAGACAATACCTACGCCGAGCACGCCCCCCACATAAAGATACCAAGGGACATTCCCGGGGCTCCCGCCTCGCTGTCCGCGCAGGAAGGGCAGGCAATATAGCAACAAGGCAAAACCGGTGCCGACCGCATGCACGATCAGGGTAGCCAGCAACACCCCCACCTGCTTGCCCAAGCTCGAGTTTATCGAACCTTGCACCGCCATAAGCGCTCCCGACAATGCCGCTAACAGCGCGCTCAACCACGTCACTGTTTCCCACCTCTCGCATAGAGTACCGCCAAGCAGGCGTGACGATACGCCAAGGGCATGCTATAATCTTGCGGGAGGTGACGGTCGTGGGCGCAAAGTGTCGCAAGATCTTTAAGATTGGAAAACCATTTGAGAAAAAGGTGCAAGCATCTCTATCTGCCACAAAGGCGAAGAAGGCTGACTAATGAGTCAGCCTTCTCCTTGTTATGAGCCGTGAGCCGTAGGGGCTCACAGCCCCCCCAAGCGACAAGCCACAAGCGACAATCTCCCGGCGGCCGGTAGCCTACGACCCCGGAGAGCGCCGTGCGAGCAGAAACTCGCGAATCCCTTCGAAGTGCGCCTCTACGGCGCGGTTAATAAAGTTTTCGTCAGCGAGCAAGGCCGCGTCTCCCCGGTTAGACAAGAACGCTGTCTCGGTGAGGATAGCAGGCACCATGGTCGACTGCAGAACCCTGAAGTTAGCGGAGTGCACACCTCTGTCGGTAAGGCCCAAGGCAACAAGGCGGCGATGGACGGCTTGTCCAAGCCGGAAGCTACTCGGAGTGATGCCAAAGAACGTCTGCGTTCCGGAAACCTCGGTTAGTGGATGAGCGTTGTTGTGAATGCTCACAAAAATATCTGCCCGATTGTCGTGGGCTACCGCAATGCGCTCGTCAAGCGATGGGCGAACGTCAGCCGTTCTCGTCATAAACACTTCGGCTCCGGCCTCCTGTAGCAGGGTACGCAGCTTAAGTGCCATTCTTAAGTTTACGTCGCTCTCCCTAAGACCGTTGACACCGATAGCGCCGGGGTCTGTACCGCCGTGTCCGGCGTCAATGGCTACCCTAAACCCTACTAAGTCCTGCCTAACAGGTGTCTCGCGCGTGGGGACTTCCGGGCTCAAGAAGCCAAAAGACAGCAGGCTACCCAAAATGAACCCCTCACCGACTGAAGACGACACGCGCACCCAATCACCTTCGCGGCCGCCAAGCGCCACAACTTGTCCGGCAGGGTGAGTAGTCATGACCGGAAAACTTGTGCCAGGGCCGCGCCGTTGATTCACGGCGTTAGCATCCACGCGCGCAGTCGCTTGACCCTCGACCCGTGCGATGTAGGTCTCTGACACAAACCCTATCGTGCCGTTCTCAAGCATAACCTGTGACCATGCGCCAGGCGCCAGTACGGCTACTAGGGTTCCCTGGGGGAGGCGTGCAATTATCGAAGACTCTGTGCCAGCACCGGAGCGCAGGTTTAGTGCGCTTGCGGTCACACGCGCTAACGGTACGCTCGCCGCATCCGGCGCAGCTGGCGGAGCGGCTTGTTCCGTGACAAAGTCGCTATGCACATAGCCTAGAAAGCTTGGCGACTGTACTTTGAGCCACACACCTACGTCGCCTCTAACCTGAAGCGACTGCCCGCGCTCGGCCACCGCAATTACAGGATAACCCGTTCCCGGCCCCTGCCGGACATTGAGCCTCGCTACGCTGACAACAGCAGTTCTCTCTTTGGCTACGAACCGCGAGTCCTCCGCAAGATGGGGCCCGAACACCCATCCGCTATTGCCGGTTGCGGTAACTACCTGCCGCCACTCACCCGACAAACCAACTACTACCAGTTCGGTGTTCCGCGCCAAGGTGGATAGCACCCTAAAGGCTTGGCCCGGGCCACTGCGCAGGTTTAGCTGGTTGACATTGACTACGCTTGGGGTGGCTGCCCATGCCGAAGACACAAAGACCGTCAACACCATGAAAGCTAGCCAAAATGCGATGTGTTTATGCATACAACTAACGCCTCCTGACTACAAGAAATATTCTTGCTGTCAGGAGGTTTTCCTGCTGATATAAGCCAATTGAAAAATATACTATTTTCCTAGCTCGTCCTATTTGTGACTTTCTCGCCTGACGCGTCGTATGGTGAAATGAAAGGGGGGATTCGAGATGGCAACTCGTCAAGAACGCTTCTGCGCTCTAGTGCGGAGAGGCATTCTGCATCAGCAGAGCACAGTGCGCGGCTTTCGGGCTTTGGCAACGCTCTCTCCTAACATGGACGCAGCCGCCCTCATGCTCGCACTAGCCGGCAACGCACGCACCTCGCTGCGGGCCTTGCGCAGGATGGAAAACCTGCATTGTTTGCTGCGGAATAACACCATGCTCTAGTTCACGGCCACACGGGGAGGCAACTGCCTCCCCCCTGCATTTTGAATAGAGGATTATCTCACTGCGTGTCGAAATAGACATGACTAGCACGGATAAGGGGTTAAGTATGCGCAGAGTACCTATCACTTCCCTCAAACCTGGCATGTGCGTGGCGCGTCCGGTTTACGGCAGCGCCGGACAAGCTTTGCTGCAGCGCAATGTGATGTTGACACACCGCTACATATCGCAACTTCGGAGTCTAGGAGTGCCGTTTCTCTACATTGAAGACAGCCTCATGGACGGTTTTCGCGTGGAAGACGTCATCACCGACGAGACGCGCGCCGGCGCCGTGCACAGAGTGCGCAACTTAGTAGCTGCAATGGAGACGCCAAACCCACTTTCTTACGTGTTAATGCGCTCTAAGGAAGTGGCGCGCACGGTGGACACCATTGTCGAGGAACTGCTGCGCCAACGCGAGCTTATGGTCAACCTGACCGACATACGCCTAGAGGACGATTATCTTTTCGGCCACTCCGTGAATGTATGTGTGCTGGCACTGATTACCGGCATTAGCTGCGGGCTGACCAAAGAGCAGTTAAGCCACCTCGGGATTGGGGCCATAATGCTTGATGTCGGTATGAGTGTAGTCCCACAAACTATTCTGCGCAAACCTGCCTTGCTCACCCCACAGGAGTTTGAGGCCGTCAAGACGCATACCACGGCAGGTTATGAGATACTGGAAGCCCTGCCGCAAGCCAGAGATGTAGCCCACGAGCACCACGAGCGCTACGACGGTTCAGGCTACCCATACGGAAAAAAGGGCAGCCAAATTCAGCTGCACGCACAAATAGTATCTATCTGCGACGTTTACGACGCGGTAACGGCAGCGAGAGTACACCGCCCCGCCTTCCCACCGCATGAAGCGTTAGAGCTAATCGCTGGTTCCGGCAACCAAAGCTTCTCGCTCGACCTAATCGCCAAGTTTCTCGAAAACGTGGCTGCCTATCCTACGGGTTCCATCGTCAAGTTTTCGGATAACCGCGTCGGCATTGTCGTAGACACGCCCAAAGGGTTCTATAAGTACCCACGCGTCAGAATGCTCTATGACGAACAAGGGCAGCCCTACCGCGTGCCGCAGGAAGTAAACACGTCGGAACATCCTACGCTAGTCGTAAGCCGCATCTTGTCGGAAGCAGAGTTTTCTCTCTACCGCCGCGCACTTATTGACTGAGGCGAGTTAAGGCATAAGGCATTTAGCGCGGCTATTCTTGCGCCGTGGTCGCGTCGCGCCCGCTCGGCGCCGACAATGGCCACGGCTTCTGCGCACGCTTCCTCCATCTCGCCGTTTATAATTATGTAATCGTAGTGCTGCGCGTAACACAGCTGCTCTATGGCGTTGTTTACGCGATTAGCCAAATTAGCTTCGGTGCTGCGCTTTTGTATGCGCTCTACCATCTCGTCAAGCGAGGGTGGCGCAACGAAGATGCTAACTAAGCGTTTCGCTAGATTCTTGTACTTAAACATGCCTTTATAGTCTAACTCCATCAAGCGGTCGGGCCCGGCATTTGGATCGAAGCTTGGGGAACCATAGTAATGGTCCTGATAGACTTGTTCCCATTCGGCAATCTCTCCGGCCTGAACTTTCTCTAAGAAACGTGCTTGGGGAACAAAGTTATAGTCAAAGCCGTGCTCCTCGTTGGCCCGCGGTGCACGCGTCGTAAATGTAGCAATTTTTATGATGTCAGAGTAGCGTTTAACAATTGCCCGCATAATCGTCCCCTTACCTGACCCTGACGGGCCCGTCACCACAAAAAGTATTGATTCCTGCATCGCTCGTCCCCCCGCACTTAGTGGAGACATTATAACACACCCGGCTCTAAGGGTTAACAGAAGGCCCCCGTAGGGGCCTAAATCTAATCCCGCGCCACTGCGTCTAAGGCTCCAAGAACTAGATGCGCGAGTCCAAAGCCAACCGCACCGTCCCGCAGGGGGCCTTTCTTCATAAAGAGCGCTGCGCCCGCCACTGTTGCGCCTAGTCCGGCCACAATTAAACCTGTCGTCCTGTGGTTCATTTTTGCCCGCAATCTCATATTGCTCACCTCCCGTTTTAGCTTACCCCACTTCGGTTGCCGTCTCTCAAGTGCTGTGTTAAGATAAGGCAAACTTTTGCTAGGAGTGGACGACTGTGGTCAACGCGCTAGATGTGCTAAGAGAAAGAGGTTTTGTCAGACAAGCGACGCACGACGAGCCGCTGCGCAGTCTTTTGTCTGCCGGGCAGGCGACTGTCTATGTGGGGCTTGACCCGACGGCTGACAGCCTGCACGCCGGGCACGCAGTGTCGCTTATGGCGCTAGCACACCTAGCTCGCGCCGGTCACCGCCCTATCGTGCTGTTGGGCGGTGGCACCGCCATGATTGGCGACCCGAGCGGCAAGACGGAAATGCGCAACATGCTGACCCTAAAGCAAATTGCGGGAAATGTCGCCGGCATCCAGAGCCAGGTAAAGCGCTTCTTTAGTACAATAACTTCCGAAGCCATAGTCCTCGACAACGGCGATTGGCTGCGCGAGTGCAACTACATAGAGTTTCTGCGTGATGTCGGGGTGCATTTTTCCGTAAATCGCATGCTTACAGCTGAGTGTTATAAGGGCAGAATGGAGAAAGGCCTTAGTTTTATTGAGTTTAACTACATGTTGCTGCAGGCCTATGACTTCCTACACCTTTATAGGCACTACGGGTGTCGCCTACAAATCGGCGGGGACGACCAATGGTCAAATATCTTAGCGGGTGCCGACCTTATCCGCCGCGTAGAGCAAGTTGAGGCTTATGGCATTACGTGGCCGCTTGTGACTACCGCGAGCGGGAGCAAAATGGGTAAGACAGAAGCCGGTGCGGTATGGCTAGACCCCGCGCGCACCACGCCTTTCGATTTCTACCAGTACTGGCGCAACACCCACGATGCCGACGTTAAGAAATCACTCGCTATGTTTACCTTCCTGCCGCTAGCTGAGGTCGACAGACTAGGAGTGCTAACAGGGCGCGAGCTAAACGTCGCCAAGGAAGTGCTAGCTCTCGAGGTGACGCGCCTAGTGCACGGTGAGGCTGCTGCCTTAGAAGCTGAGAAAGCCGCGCGGGCACTGTTTAGTGGCGGTGAAAACGCCGGAGGTATACCTACGGTGCTACTCGCTCGCTCCCTTCTCGTCCCGAGCCTTGCCGTAGTCGACCTCTTGGTCCTAAGCGGCATCATGTCCAGCAAAGGCGAAGTCAAGCGCCTTATCCAAGGGGGCGGCCTCTACATTAACGAAGTACGGGTCGACTCGCCAGACCAAACCGTCGGCCTAGAGGATTTGCGCGACGGTGTAATCGTTGTACGCCGCGGGAAGAAGCAGTTTACGCATATAAAGATTGAATAGCTAAGAGCAAGAAGAGGCTTGTCCCAAAGGACAGGCCTCTTTTCTCAGCTCACAGCTTACCGCTTATGGCTTACGGCTCGTAGCAACAGCCGCCGCCTTATGGTAGTAGGCGGTTAAACAACACGCGGTACTTAATACGGTAAATATCGGTATTATCGATAGTGCCGCTAAGCATATCCGAGTGCAGGCCAAACGCGCGCGCTACAATGCTGCCGGAGTGGTCGGCACGCATAGACCAAGTTACGGCAAAGGGCCAACGGCGGCCGTTGCGATCCGGTGCGGAGAGGAAAGGCGGCGTGCCGGTGCCGTCGCGTCCATCGAGGAACTCGGTGTAATAGACTTGTCCGGCGCGGTCACGTAGCACCTGCGTGGCCAATACGTTGCCGGCGGCATCGACGGGGGGATTACCCATAATGCTAAAGCCGCTGGCCTCGCTGTCAGCAGCCGTGATAATGAGCGTGTTAAGCTGGGTTCTGGCAAAAGCTAGCGCTACGCCGATGCCATCGTCTGCTCGCTTCGTCGCCTCGATGGTGCCGCGCGCGTTAAGTGAGAAGTTAGCTAGGTTATCTGTGCCTTCTTCTTCGGCTACCAAGTAGAAGCCCTTGGTCTGGTTGCGGGAAAGCAGCCTTATGGCCACGTCCATCATCTGCGCGAAGGTGGGAGCGTTCGGGTCAAAGTCTGGGAGGTTCTCGGCGCGCAACTGCTCTTCTGTGTATGTATAGCGCGGGTTGGCCTCTTCGTTGTTGTCATTGTAGGTGTCATGCGCGGCAAACAACCCAAGTACGCGTGTCGTGTCAGCCGGGAGGTTAAGCAGCTCTTGACGCGTGTAGATAACACGGTAGCCGCGCGCAATTGCTTCGTCAATCAGGTTGACTCCATCTGTCCTGCGACCGCGTACGCCGTGGCGTCCTACAACGGTATTAGGTAAGAACCACACTTCGCCGCCGCCAAAGATAACGTCAATGGCCTGGCCCTCGGGACGTACGATTAACTGATGCGCGATGCCGAGGTGGTCGTTGCGGTTAGGCACACTTGCGCCCCACACGGCGGAACCGGGCTCCGTGATTGTGCCGGTATTAATCATGCCCACGGAGAAGCCAGCTAGCTTTGCTTCTTCGAGGATGGTGTGGGGTTGGCCCGAGCGGGCTGTGAGTTGCACGTTCTGTTGATCCATGCCAAACGAGCCGTCCCAGGCTTTAATGCCGTAAGCATGCGTTACCGCACCTGAGTTTGAAGTACCCGTTAAGTTATCTAGCATATGTCCCTTGTACACGGCAGTAGCCGGCAGCCTATCCCAGTGGGTTTCGCCGTCGGGGCCATAATGGAGCATTCTCGCCGCGGCAAAGAACGTAGGTGACGTGCCGTCGGGATGAATAAAGATGACGTTGCGCGGGCCATTGTCGGTGAAAATCGCCACATGCCTCGTCTCGCTGTTGTAGCTTACACGCACGCCAAGCTGGGCCCCAAAGAGCTGCAGAGGCACGGCAAGGCGACCGCCCACAATTTGCGGTGCCGCATCGAGCGCTAATGCCCGTCCGTTAACGAAGGCAGTCGCGTCGTCGAGCCGTACCCTAATGCTTTGACCGGCGCGCTCGGCCACTGCTGTATTGGTGCTGTCAATCCATTGCAGGCTAAACCCAAGTGCTTCACTGACTAGGCGGAAGGGCACCATAACCGAGTCGCCCAGCCTGACGAGTGGTGTCGCAAGGGCAAAATTGCGTCCATCTAACGACATGCTAATAGTCTGTGGCGCGGGGGGAGAGGCCAGGAGTGGAGTTGTCGCGAGCAGAATAAGGCCCACAACGGCAATTAAGATGCGACTGACAGTCTTGTTGGCTTTCACTATCGTTCCTCCATTACTATAATTTTGGTAGGGACTTGCCATAGCGATTATATCACACGCCCAAATTATCGTGCATAATCGATATTGCTTCTGCATTAAGCCACCATTAGAGAAACGTTAAACTGCGCTAAGTCACGAACTAAGCGTTGACACTGGGGCACAATGGTAGTAGTATTGTGGTGATATCACTATGATATCGAGATCGCAGAGGAGGTTCGTACCATGTCTAAGCCTAAGGAGCTAGTCCGCCTGGCTCCCCAAACGGAAGTCTTGCCGTCGTCCTTGCCCGGCATGCCTGTACTTATACTCAACATCGCCTTTATGCTCGTCGCCGTGACAATGGTGGTGTATGCGGCAATCTGGTTCGAAGCCGGCATAAACCGCACCCCGGCTATCGTCTTCCTGGTAATGGGTTTGTTTTACTTGCTCGTCAAGGGACCAATTATCTTCATCGGCTTGAAAATCGTTCGCCCCAATGAAGCCTTGGTCTTGACCCTCTTTGGCAAGTACCACGGCACGCTCAAGCACGAAGGATTCTATTTCGTAAATCCCTTCGTCTCGGCCGTCAATCCTACGGCAGGGGTTGCACTTACCACCGGAGTCGTAGCGGGCAAAATGGAAAAGGGCGTAGTCTCACCTTTTCAGAACAGAGCCATCTCGCTTAAAGCGATTACGCTAAACAACGACAAGCAGAAGATAAATGACAAGCTAGGCAACCCCATTATCATTGGTGTAATGGTGGTTTGGAAAGTCGTTAACACCGCTAAGGCCGTCTTTAATGTAGAGAACTACCAAGAATATCTTTCCATTCAGTGTGACGCGGCACTGCGCAATATCGTGCGCAACTACCCTTACGACCTACCGAATGAAGACAGCGAGATGTCGCTGCGCGGCAGCAGCCAAGAGGTGGCGGAAAAGCTGCGCCTAGAACTACAAGACAAGGTTGAAGTAGCCGGTCTCGAGGTGCTTGAAACTCGCATTACGCATCTCTCCTACGCGCCGGAAGTTGCCGCCGCCATGCTGCAAAGGCAGCAAGCCGCAGCCCTTATCGACGCCCGCCAACTTATTGTGCAAGGCGCGGTAGACATTGTGGAGATGGCCCTAGCCAAACTCAATGAAAACGACATGATTAGGCTCGATGAAGAGCGCAAGGCTGCCATGGTCAGCAATCTGTTGGTAGTTCTGTGTGGCAATCGGGATGTGCAGCCCGTAGTTAACAGCGGATCTCTTTACTAGGAGCGGCACAGATGCCATGAGTGAGAAGGAAGCCGGTAAGAAACAGCTGCTGCTCCGTCTGTCGCCCGCGCTGTGGAAAGAGCTAGCAGCTTGGGCGGAAGATGACTTTCGCTCTATTAACGGCCAAATCGAGTACCTGCTACACGAGTGTGTACGCAAAAGAAAAGAGGGCCGCCCGAAAGGCTAGGCCCGTACAAATCACAAATCACAAATCACAAATCACAGCTCACAGCTCAAACTATATTCGACAAAGCCTAGCTCCTCGCCAAAGAGGTTTAAGGTAAGGTCGCGCTGTTTGCGAAACCCTTGCTGGCGGTAAAACTGCACCGCTTTATCATCGTCGCGTTCGACGAGCGCCCACCACTTCGTGTTTGGGTAACTGCTTAGCGCCGCCGACAGCAGGAGCTTGCCTAACCCCTGTCTCTGGTAGTTGGGCAATACATAAAGCCTGGCTATCTCTAATCCCGTGCCGTCTAGCATGGGCACTACCTGCACAAAGCCTAACACCAGCTCGTCCTCTGCGGCAACCCATACCCCGCCCGGCCGTACGACCAAGGCCTTGCTTAGCGCTTCGTAGTTATAGAATTCATCAAGGAACATGCTGCGCGTTTTGGGGCGCATAATCTCGCGGTAGGTGTGTTCCCACGCCACCCGCGCCACCATTTGAATGCTAGGAATATCCGACATCTCGGCTAGTCTAATCACGGCCTGCTCCCCCTACCCTAGTTCCTTTATGCGTACAGTATTCACGACCAAGGGCAAAATCCCTGCTGTTATCACTAACCCAACAGGAAATGAGGAGGTCTGCTAATGATCGCTGTTTCGGGGATGACTCTCACCTACCCTAGCGGCAAGGGGGTATTTGACCTTAGTTTCGCCGTGCCCAAGGGAGTAGTTACCGGTTACCTAGGGCCGAACGGAGCCGGCAAAACCACTACTATCCGCGCGCTGCTCGGTTTTATGCGGCCAAACAGCGGCAGTTGCTCCATCTTAGGCCTTGACTGCCAGCGAAGTGCTCCCGCCATACAAAAGAAACTCGGCTATATCCCGGGCGAAATCGCTTTTCCTGTGGGGATGGATGGCGACGAGTTCCTTTCCTTTATGAACGATATGCGCGGAAGCAGAGACTTGGGGCTACAAGCCAAGTTGCTAGACATGTTCGAGCTTTCGCCAAAGGGCAGAATCCGCAAATTCTCTAAGGGTACTAAGCAAAAGCTCGCGATAGTAGCTGCCTTTATGCATGACCCAGAGGTGCTTATTCTGGACGAACCCACTAGCGGCCTCGACCCGCTGATGCAAAACCGCTTTGTCGAGCTCGTACTTAGCGAAAAAGCTAGAGGCAAGACCATACTTATGTCTAGCCATAACTTTGAGGAGGTTGAGAAGACCTGCGACAGCGTACTTATTATTAAAAACGGGAGAATCATTAGACAAGCTAGCGTGGAGCAGCTGCGCAGCACGCAGCGGCGGGTGTTTTCTCTTGCTACGAGCGACAACGCTGCGCTCTCGGAAAGGCTTGGCCGCGAGGGATACGGCTTGCGGAGGGAATCCGACGGCACGCTCACTGTCTTTGTCGCCGGCGGGCGCATAGATAATTTCCTAAAGACTGCGTCCCAGTTCACTGTGCTCGGTTTTAGCGAAAAACACCAGTCGCTTGAAGATATCTTTATCGAGTACTATGGCAAGGAGGCGAAGTAGCATGATACCCGCCCTGTTCCAGAAGACGCTAAAGCAAAACTGGGTGCTGCTCCTTATCTTCTTCGGCGTTTTGGTCATGTACATGAGTTCCATGTTGGCGATGTACGACCCTGCCAATATGGAGGGGCTAATGCTTATGATCGAAGCATTCCCAGAAGCATTGAGTGCCGCCATGGGCTTTGACGCCATACCGCTAGATCTGACGGGATACCTCGCTAGCTGGCTCTACGGCATGCTGATGATTGGCTTCCCACTTGTTTACAGCATAATCCTCGGCAATCGCTTGGTAGCCGCAATGGTGGACAGTGGGTCCTTTGCCTTCCTGTTATCTACCCCACATTCGCGTCGCAAGCTCATTATTACGCAAGGCGTGTACGCCGTCTCGTCCATGCTCATTCTGTTTACCGCCGTCTTTGTGGTCGGCATGCTCAGCGCACAGGCGCTTTTCCCGGGCGAACTTGACATAGCAGGGTTCCTCAGGCTTAACGTCACTACTATGCTCGTCAACACCGTCGTGTTGATGATTTCGTTCTTCTTCTCGTGTGTCTTTAATGAGTCGCGGCTGGCACTCGCCTTTGGCTCAGGCGTTCCGATTACCTTCCTGTTAATGAAAATGCTAAGCGAATCTGCCCCTGGCCTAGGATTCTTGGCTAGAGCTTCAATCTTCGGCTTTTACGATCCTTTAAAAGTTGCAGCAGGAGAACCGGTGTTAGTCACTAATGTTATCTATATCGGCCTTGTTGCCGCGTTGTTTGCTGCCGGAACGGCTGTATTTTGCAGGAAAAGGCTGCCTTTGTAGGCAGGCAGGGAGAAGGGGAGGCAGTTTTGTGCTGACAATTACAGGCGTGTCCAAGTCTTATAGCGGCGTTGGTGTAAAAGCAGTCGACAAACTAGACCTAGAAGTGAGGCCGGGTGAAATCTTTGGGTTTCTCGGGCCTAACGGGGCAGGCAAAACTACCACCATTAAGATGGTGGTTGGGCTCCTTAGACAGGACGCAGGACAAATTGTAGTTAACAGCCACGACACACGGCGCGAACCGCTTGCGGCTAAAGCTAGCATCGGCTATGTCCCCGATAACCCCGACCTCTACGAAAAGCTGCGGGCTATCGAGTACATTAACTTTGTCGCCGATGTCTACGGTGTGGAGACTTCGGTAAGACAACGGCGCCTGCTTAAGCTCGCGCGAATGTTTGAGATTCACGACGCCATGAGCGACCTTATCGGCTCTTTCTCGCACGGCATGAAGCAAAAGCTTGCCTTAACAGCTGCCCTGATTCATGAACCTCCCCTGCTTATTCTAGATGAACCCATGGTCGGGCTTGACCCGCGCTCTGCCCACCTGTTTAAGGAACTGATGAATGAGCACTGCAGCCAGGGGAAGACCGTGTTCTTCTCTACCCACATTCTTGACGTCGCAGAGCGGCTGTGCCACCGTGTGGGGATCCTCCGACAAGGGAGCCTCATCGCCTGCGGTACGATGGAAGACTTGCGCCGCTCCGCCACTGCGCAGTCTAGCCTGGAGAGCATCTTCTTGGGGCTGACCGAAAAATGAAGAGCTTTTGGCGTCTACTTAAAGTAACACTGCTTAACCACTTTCACATCTCCGTCATGCAGGAAACTTACTTCGAGAAGCGGGAACGACAGTGGGAGCCGCTTGTATTTGGACTCGCGGTAATTGTCGGCGGGGGAAGCTTCGGCAGCATGCTCTTTTTCGCCGCGCGTTCGCTACTTGCCGTACTGCCTCTGGCCTTCTCCGACCTCGTCCTGCTTTTGGCTATACTCGCCACACAGCTCTTGATGCTTGGCTTTGGTCTGGCCAGCTTAATCTCGCTGTTTTACTTCTCGACAGACCTCTCGGTGCTAGTGCCTCTGCCCCTTAGGGAATGGACAATTCTCGCGGCGAAGTTTGTCGTGGCTTCGATTACGGAGTACTTGCTGCCTATCGTCATCTTGCTACCGGTGCTTATCGCCTACAATCGGCATGTGCCGCTGGGCGTCCTTGGCATACTGTCCGCACTGCTGGTGTTTGTCTTGCTGCCGGCCATTCCTCTATCGCTCGCCGGGATTGCCACACTCACCCTTATGCGTGGCGTCGGCCGCCGCCACCGCGACATACTGGTGGTAGTGGCGAGCTTAGTTTTGGTTGTGGGGATGCTGGCACTACAATACTTTATTCAGTCCATGGCCATGGGTAGTCTCGACATCGGCGCTGTACTAGAGGGCCGCATCGACTTGGTGGCGGCTCTTGGGAGCAGATTTCCGCCTAGCGTGTGGGCGACGCGCGCCATTGCCGGGGCGGGAAACCCTATTGGCTTGGCGAATCTAATGTATCTCACCTTTGCTTCGCTTGCGTCTGTGGGCGCCTTCTTGCTGGTGGGGCAAAGGGTGTTCTACCGCGGCCTAGTAGGAGGAGAAGAGAGATTACGGCAGCGAACCAGACTTGACGGCAAATCGCTCGCGCAGGTAGTGCGCACCCCTTCCTTAACCGCGCTAGTCTTACGCGAAATCAGGTTGTTTATGCGCATGCCTATCTGGGTGCTAAACGGCTTCTTGGCGGTAGTGATAGTACCCCTCATGTCGTTGTTCCCCGCCCTTACCGGAAACGGAGGATTACGCCAGTTGACAGCGCTCCTGGCGGAGAACCCGCAAGGCGAAACTATCCTGATGCTTGCCATAGCAGCCTTTGTGACCGCCATGTCGTCTATGAACACGGTCGCTTGCACTGCCGTCTCTCGCGAGGGCAAGTACTTGTGGATCTCTAAATCTATCCCGGTTATGCCGGTTACCCAAGTAAAAGCAAAGCTAATCTTTGCACTGTTATGCACGGCGTTAACGGGTATATTGCTTGCAGTCTTTTTTGCGGTGCTGTTCTCGCCTAGCGTCTCGACCCTCTTGGTCGCGGTCGCGCTCGGGTTTGTGGCGAGCATTGCGCCGCAAGCGTTAGGCCTCGCCTTTGACATCTGGCGACCCTTCCTTAAGTGGACTACCCCGCAGCACGCCGTAAAGAACAACTTAAACGCGCTTACCGCGCTTCTCGCTTGCGTACCCCTTGGGGTTGTAAGCTACTATCTCTACCTTTGGCTACACGAGCCTTTGGGCACGCTGTTTGTACCTGCGCTGTTGGTGCTCCACCTCGTCGCGGCAACTGCTAGCGTCAGCTTCACCTTGCGTAAAGCGGCCGAGTACTACGACCGGCTAGAAGTGACCGCGTAGCCGCATGACGGCCACACATACCTACGTTCACCGCGTGACGCAGGGCGGCGCAAGCATCGGCAGCATACTGAGAAGTGAGCTCGCCATGTCGCGGCAAGTGCTAATCCGGCTTAAGCGCAGCGGCGAAGTGCTGCTAAACGATGAGCCCGCTTACCTCAAGGCCTTGGCTCGAGTCGGCGACGTTTTGACGGTCACGTTGCGCGAAGAAAAAACGCCTACCGTTGACGCCGAGGACATACCATTAGATATAGCCTTCGAAGACGACTACCTGACGGTCGTCAACAAACCGCCCGGGCTGGTAGTGCACCCAACCAAAGGGTACATGACGGGTACACTGGCCCATGCGCTGGCCTTTCACTGGCAGGTGCAGGGACTGCCACAGGTCTTTCGCCCCGTCCACCGCTTAGACAGGGATACATCAGGGCTCGTAGTCATTGCCAAGAACCCGCATGTGCAGGCTGTGCTGACGAATCAGCAGCAGAGCGGCGAGTGGGAGAAGCATTACCTTGCGGTCGTCAAAGGTGAGCTCGCCTCGTCTGCCGGGAGAATTGACGCGCCCATTGCGCGTGTCGGTAACGGCAGCCGCGCACGCGTGGTCGCCGCGGAGGGTCGCGCTGCGCTTACCCTCTGGCAAAGGCTAGAGGTCTTGTCGGGTGCTAGTCTGGTTAGAGCGCAACTAGTCACAGGTCGCACACATCAGATTCGCGTGCATTTCGCCCACATCGGTCACCCCTTGATCGGCGACGATGTCTACGGCGAACCGTCGCCTTTGATCGCTCGTCAAGCCTTGCACGCCAGCGAAATCGCGTTCACTCACCCCATAACGCGTCAGCGCATGAGCTTGACGGCGCCGCTGCCTAGGGACGTGGTCGAACTGCTGGAGAAGTTGGGGGCTGCCCGAGTGTGAGTGGGAGTGTGTTTCGCACTTTGCACTTCGCACTTTGCACTTTGCACTTCGTGGAAGGCACCCCTGCTATGCTTACGGCTTACGGCTTACAGCCCAAAGCGGACGGCGGAAGACGGAAAGCGACTCTTCGTTTCACGATTCACGATTCACGATTCATGTTTGCCCCTCAACGCTCACCGCTCACAGCCGGCGGCTGGCGCCTGGCGGCCGGTAGCCCTCTCCCCAAGCCACAAGCGACACACGACAAGCGACCCACGTCGTGGTATACTATACCTAACTCCCGCTGACAGGAAAGAGGAGAGCTGCGTAGCACTCAAGAAATCATGGAGGGGACATTGGTGAATCTCGCGAAGGTGTCCGCAAACGGGCAGATTACTGTGCCTATCGAAATACGCCGTAAACTCATGTTGAAGGAAGGGGACAAAGTGCTCTTTATTCAGCGCGAAAACGGCGAAATCGTCATCAACAATGCTTCGGCCACGGCGATTTTGCGTGCCCAAAAGGCCTTTGAAGGTGTGGCAGAGTCAATGGGCGTAGAAGATGAAAATGACGTACAGAACCTTATCAACGAGGTCCGCTATGGGAATACTCCTCGTCAATGAAAGTTCTTACTGACACAAATATTCTTGTTTCAGCATTGCTGTGGCCCCACTCGAAGCCGGCCACTGCCTTGCTTCACGCTGCACGTTATCACGAGCTAGTGCTATGCGACCGCAATATCTCTGAGCTCCGCACAGTCCTAGCGCGTAAAGCGCCACACATATTGGCAGATGTAGACGTCTTCCTGGCTGAGCTTTCCTATGAATTGGTGCCTGCTCCAGAAAACCCACAAAAGCTGATAAGGCATCCTAAAGACCAGCCGATTTTAGATGCGGCTATAGTTGGGGAGGTCGACATCATCATTAGCGGAGATAGGCATTTTTTGGAGCTGAGTATGGAGCGTCCGTGCGTCATGACTGCCGCACAATACTTGACAATGGTGTCCACCGAAAACGGATAACGTCTTGTCAGGGCAGTAACGGTACCCCCGTCCCCCCAAGCCACAAGCGACAAGCGACACACGTCGTGGTATACTATACCTAACTCCCGCTGACAATAGAAAGGAGGGCCGTTTCGTGGGTAAGGAAAAGGTCGTCAAGAAAGAAACCAAGAAGCCCAAGCAAGATAAGCCCAAGAAGGAAAAAAAGGTGTACTAGTTTTTTGACCAAGGCTTGCCTTGGTCATCTTCACATATGGAGGAGTGATGCTTGTGTTTGGGTCACGCGCCTTCCGCGCTGCCGTGTGGATACTGCTGGTATTTCTCATTATCTTGGTGGGGAGCGAAATTTCCTTTATCTTTACGCCGCTCGTGCTGGTAGCAAGAGCTCTTTTTTGGCCTATTATCTTAGCCGGGTTGCTCTACTACTGGTTTTGTCCCGTGGTGGACTGGCTGACCTCGCGCAAGCTCTCGCGCACCGTGGCCATTCTCTTCGTCTATGTCCTAGTCGCCACCCTGCTCGGTTTATTAGCCACCTCACTTATTCCGCTACTACGCGAACAGCTGGCCAGTCTCATCGGCAACGCGCCGCTGCTGGCTGAATCGCTGCGCGTGCGCCTCCTGGCCCTTGAGGAGCACGAGTGGATTGCCCGCCTGTTTGCTTATGGCGAGGTCACGCTAGAAGACTTAGTCGAAGAAGTGACTGCTGTAGTCAACGACGCGCTCCTTTCCATCGGCAGGCAGATTACGCCGCTCATTGAACTTACCACCAGCGTTGTCACTACACTCTTGCTTATCCCTTTTCTCTTGTTTTATATGCTCCTCGACGGTCACCGCCTACCCGATGCGCTGGTGAGCTGGCTGCCGCGCCGTCACCGCAACGAGGCAAAATCCGTGCTTTACGGCATGGATAAAGCGCTCAGCACCTACATCCAAGGCCAGGCCTTAGTGAGTCTAAGTGTAGGGGTGCTGGCGCTTATCGGCTACATGCTTATTGGGCTGGATTATCCGCTTATCCTCTCCATTATAACTACCGTCACTAACGTCGTGCCTTTTGTCGGTCCCATTATAGGCACCTTGCCGGCGCTGGTTGTAGGCATCATTCACTCACCCGGCATGGCCTGGCGAGCCCTACTGGTGATGATCGTCGTGCAACAACTAGAAGGGCTGCTCATTTCGCCGCGCATTATGGGCAGGCGGTTCGCGAGCCACCCCGTTATCATCATCCTGGTAATCCTCGCGGCCGGAAAGCTCGCCGGGGTGCTCGGCATTTTGCTCGCCATCCCCGCTTACGCTGTGCTGCGCGTAGTTCTAAGTCACTCCTACATGCTCGTGCGTCTGTTCCGCGAGCCGGTGAAGCCGAGCTAGGCCCCTAGTGCACCAATTACATAGACCCCGCCAAATTGGGACACTTGCCTATATTCAGCAGTTAATCCTGTCTGAAGACAGGCTTCTGTTGCTTCCTCGGCTACCCAGTAATACTCATCTTCATCCCATTCATGATCACACAGCCGATGCGCCAGGCTATGATCCTCTACCGTCGCGAACGAAATATCACCAATGACTATGTATCCGTCTGGAGTGAGATATTGTTCCCTTAGCCGCTCCAGTAAGGCTATCTTGGCGGGCGTATCAAACTCGTGGAACACATATGCTGATACAATCCTGTCATAGCGCCTATTCAACTCACTAGGCCAATCTCCCAGAACATCAGCCTGAACTGGAATAACTTGAGGTAGATTGACTTGTGCTAGAGCAAGCATTTCTGCGGAAAAGTCCACGCCCCAAATTTCACATCCCGAGTTCACCAGCCGCTTGGTTAAGTTGCCTGTGCCTATGCCCAACTCCAAGATGCGCATGCCTGGCTGAACGGCAGCTAGCCGAGCAACCTCATCTAGCACTAGCTCATAACCATCAAATGGGAAATCAACCTCTTGCACCGAAGCATCATATGTATCCGCCCAATCGTCGAAAAGACCAACCCTACTAGCTTTATTCACGCCAAGACTCCTTGAATATGGCCACGATGGTCGTTGCTCCTCTCGGTCAGTTAGTATTTGACCTCCTATGACACAGTTCGCGTAGCCGAGAAATCGCTCTGCTACACAACGCCCCCGAAAGTCCGCTCACTATGGTAAGGCTTTCTAGTAGCGCTTTATCCGATAGCTCAGTTTGTGGCTGGTCCTTTTGGTCGCATTGCCCGTATACAAGAAATCGCTTTGCCAGACAACGCCCACACGAGCTCAGCTGCGGCAAAAACGACCGCACCAACACCAAGGATCATTAATAGCTCATGCCAAGGAACGGCCGCCTCGATTAAACTCCTCTCTACAGCTAAACCCATCACAACGACTGCCACCCCAAACGAGGAGCCAAGCCTTGCTCCTTTTCTCCTAGTCTCAAATCTCTTGGCATCGCTCGCGTCTAGCCCCGTGCCCCGACGTAACAGATGATCCCTTATGATAACGACTGCTAACAAGAGGATAGCCCCAGCACCTATCGCCATGAGCAACATCTGCCATATTTCTAACTCCATGGGCCCCGTACCGATTGCCATTGATGAAGTCCCCCCCTGAAAAACTCACCCCTGTAAATGCGGAGCTCTTACCTTAGCATACGCTTTGCGACATAACGCCTCGAGTAGCTCGGTTGCCGTGAATGCAACAGAGTTCGCGCCAAGCACCATTATTAGCTCGTGCCAAGGAACAGCCGTCTCGAACACGTCGCGCTCAATAACGATGAGTGTCACAATAACAGCCGCCCATACAGAGACGCCGGACCTCGGTGGTGATTTGCAGGTCTCCTCTCGCTTCTCATGCCACTTAACAGTGCTTATATACTCCCGCATCCCACCACAGTCACGGATGGCCTTCAACTGAGTTCGGGCAAAGCGTACCAGACCCTTTGCATGCCAAGCGAATATAACCACAATAGTCGCTGCTCCTATCAGCAAGAACAAGCCCTGCCACGCGAGCTCTGCCTCCATGCGTCCTATGTTGATATGCAAGAGCATGACGCCCACTCCTTCCACTGAATTTCCACGTGTCTACCGCAATTCTATTCGCTATTAACTGAAATGTCTACTATTTTTTGCGTTAGGCCAGTGCGCGGTGGAGGCCTTCGCTGTGCACTTTATGAATTTGCACAAACACGCAAATTCACCGGCACTTCGCACCTGGGCAGGGAGCCTCGGTGCCACTTTGACCTATTCCCTTGCACCTTCCTCCCACGCCTACGCTCAGAGCTCAAACTGCTCACTAGAAAGGCCCCACCAGTGGGGCCCTGAGATGCTTATGCCTTTGAAATGGGTGCCCTTAGCTTCGCAAGTGCCTTGCGGCACAACGCCCATATCAGCTCAGTTACAGTGAATGCCACCGCGCCAACACCAAGGATCATTAATAGCTCATGCCAAGGAACGGCTGCCTCGACTAAATCCTTTGCGATAGCTATAGCCATCACAATGCCTGCCACCCAACATGAGGTGCCAATCCTTGCCCCCCTTCTCATTATCTCGAATTTCTTGGCAGCGCCTACGTCTTGCCCAGCACCCCGGCACAACAGATCCCTTATGATCATGACTACCAACAGGAGGATAGCCCCAGCACCTATCGCCATTAGCAACATCTGCCATAATTCTAACTCCATGGGCCCCGTACCAATTGCCATTGATGAAGTCACCCCCTAAAACTCGGCCTCGTACTTATGGCACAGTGATCAGTCCAGTATGCGGGCACACATGCACAACGGCATACTCTAGCAAGATCTGTTCGGTATGGAATGTCCATATTATATTAGGGCAAATGTTGCCATATTGGTCGATGTACCAGTGCGCGGTACCCCATAAAATAGTTAGCACCGCAGCTGCCTGCCAATTATGCATACCTATGTGAGCAAGCAACATCCACTGCGTGGATTGCCATAATACTGCCCCAAAGACGACAATCAGAAACCCAGCATGAGCACCCTCCAACTCCGGGGTCATAGTTATGACCTCCTTGGGAGTTCCAGTGAGCAGACTAACCGCTGTTACTCCGCTGGTAGCGCTGCTTACGCTTACTTCATTTCCTGATTGCATTCCACCCCTTTGCACTGCGACTACATCCCGTACTTGACGGGCGGGATCAAGAACCACCAACACCGTAGGCATATCCGGGTTATTAGTGTTAAACGCTACGATGTCAACTTCGCCTCGGTGTGCAACACGTGGATCCATCAACATTGTACCCTGACGGCTGAGCGAATCCCTAACAGCCAGGTATGTACTGTTCTCGATCAGAGACGCTATAAGGCACTCGGCCGCACCTACGGCTGACTCAGCGCTGGCAACAGGAACCATTACAGCATTTGCTACCATCACTAACGACAGGACGACAACCAAAAACGCTTTCATTCACTCGCAACCCCCTTATCAATATTAGCTATATTTTACACATCCCCCCCCCCAGACCGTCAAGTGCATTTTAACATATTTTTTGTTGTGTTCTGATAATTAACCTGGCTAATAACTTAATCCATGGGCTTAATTCCTTAGTTGGCAAAACTAATCCATTGCTCCCCCCACACTACACCTGCATCCCCCGCCCCAGCGCAAAGAAGTAGATGTACCGCTCGGCGACTGGGCGTTTGAAGAGAGACTCGACGGCGCGGGCGTAGAGCTCAATTTGCGGGCGGTAGCGCTCGCCTGCGGCTTGCGCTGTGTCCTCTGTGACGCGGTCGGACTTGTAATCAACCAGAATCAGAGCATCGCCTTCGCTAAATAGGCAGTCAATTACTCCCTGCACGTAGACGAATTCGTCGCGCACGTTAGGGTGCACTTCTTGCGCGGGGACCCGCCAACTAAAGGGAAGCTCGCGCCAGACGCGCGGCGACGCCAAGAGCCTTCGGCCCAAATCCCCGGCAAAAAACGCGGCGATCGGCAGGTGCGAGAAGCTTTCGGCTTCTCTTGGCGTGAGCAGGTGCTTGGCTACCATAGTGGCTTTTAGGGCTACAAAGTAGTCCTCCGTAAGCTCTGCGCTAAGGTCGACGTGCTGCAAAAGCATATGCATGGCTGTGCCGATTTCGGCGGCAGTCAGCGCGCCTGGCTCCTGCACGAGCTGCTGGCGGCTGCGGCGAAACGCGGCGACCGCAGGTGCGGTGTGGGCTTCTTCTTCTTGCTCTTCCGCGAGGCGACGGCGCTTAAGCTCGGATACCGAGGTCTTCACGGCCACGCGGGTGCTCTCCGTGTGAGGATAGCGATAGCCTAAACGGCGCGCAACCTCGGCGCTGTATGGACCGTCTGGCAGTTCGCCCAACTGCGTCACAGCAGCGAGGAACGCCGACGGCGTGTCTACTTGGCTGCTGGCGAGAACGAGCGGCGCCGTCTCGCTCAGCCGGGCAAAAGCTACCTCGGGGGCGTGCGAGAACACGGCCGGCCCGAGCCAATCCCAGTAGTTGCCCGCACCCTCCATAAGATGCGCAGCGACTAGCCTAGGCCCGCTCTGGCCAAACTGCCGCCACTCTGCGATTTTTTCGTCACGCTTGTTTATTGCGCCCACTAAATACAGCATTTCGCGCGCGCGGGTAAGTGCCACATAGAGCACTCGCAGTTCCTCGGATAAGCTCTCGCGCCGCAGCACGTCGCTTAAGTATCGGTGCACGAGCGTCGGATAGACAGAGCGCGCCTCTACGTCTACGACTTTAGGCCCGATACCGGTCTCTTTGTGTACCAGCACCTGCCCGGAGAGGTCGCGCAAGTTAAACTTATTACCCAAGCCCGCCACAAAGACTACCGGGAACTCAAGTCCCTTGCTCTTATGCACGCTCATAATCCGGACGACGTCGTCGTTTTCGCCGCAAGTATTGGGCTTGCCGAGGTCGCCTTCTTGTTCTTCCAAGCGCTCGATAAACCGCAGGAAACGGAACAGGCCTTTGTAGGCAGTAGTCTCAAACTGGTGCGCGCGGTCGAGTAACGCCCGCAGGTTCGCTTGGCGCTGTCTGCCGCCCGGCAGGGTGCCGACATAGAGATAATAGCCCGTTTCGCGGTATATCTGCCCGATTAGCTCCGGCAGGCCGCCGCGCCGCGCCATATCGCGCCAATTCTCAAGCCTCGTTAAGAACAACTGCAGTTTGGCGTGGTGGGGCGCACTGGCGACGACTGCATCCCAGTAGCTCCCACTCTGCGCTAGGCGAATCTCTGCTAATTCGCTTGCGTCGAGCCCCACAAGCGGCGAGCGCAATACGGCCGCCAGGGGTATGTCTTGGCGCGGGTTGTCGATAAGCTTAAGCAGGCTGCGGCAGACATGCACCTCCGTCGCGCGGAAATACCCTCCCACTGCATCGGTATAGGAAGGGATATTGTGTTCGGCAAAGACATCGACAAAAACGTCGGCGCGGCCGGCGGTAGCCCTCTGGAGCACCACTATGTCGCGGTAGCGCACCGGGCGATACGCCTGCGCGCTATTGTCCCAGACAGAGACGCACGCTCCTTCCACGAGGCGAGCTATTTCCTGTGCCACGACGCGCGCCTCGCGGGTGTTAGCGTCAAGGTCGGCTAGTGCCGTGTCGGACTCTTTGCGCTCGAGCAAACAGACGGCAACTTCGGTCGGGGCGAGGTTTTCTCCCGCCGGATATTTGGCCCCCGCCACTAACGCTGCGCGCGCGTCGTAGTCGACTTCACCAATCGAGCTCGCGGACATCAGCTGCCTGAAGATGAAGTTTATGGCGGCAATAACGGCCGGACGGCTGCGAAAATTGTCGGCGAGGTATAAGCACTGTCCCCGCGCAGGCGTCGCAAACTCGCGCTCCTTGGCGCGGAACAGGTTTGGGTCGGCTAGGCGAAAGCGATAGATGCTTTGTTTGACGTCCCCCACCATAACCATGTTGTTTTCGGCCGCCACGGCACGAAGAATTGTCTCTTGCACGGCGTTAATGTCTTGGTACTCGTCTACTAACACCTCGACGAAGCGAGCTCGCAACTCGCCCGCCGCACCTGAGTCCTCGCTGGCGTCCGTGAGAATGGCTAAGGCTAGGTGCTCAAGGTCGCTAAAGTCGACGATGCCCTTAGCTTGCTTAGCCGCCCGGTAACGTGCCAGAAAATCAAGCGCTAGCTCGGTCAGCATGGCTACCTGCGGCTCTGCTAGCTTTAGGCTGGCTACGACCTCGTCCTCGCTCGGCGCGAGGTAGCCCCCGGCTAAGTCCTTAATGGCCTCTTTGGCAGCGTTACGCGCGTTTTGGCAAGCATCTTTGTCAGGCGCGTCGTAACCGCGCTTCGATGGCAACCGCCCAAAAGCCATATTCAGGATGCCTTCACGCATGTTATTCCAAGTGGTGAAGTCGGCTGCAATTAGACTTTCCAAGGCGGCTAGTTCAGAGCTAATTACTGCGCAGTAGTGCGTCGGGCCGACCTCGGCAATGGCGAGGGCACTTTCGAGGTGGTCGCGGGCAACGGCGAGTTTGCCGCGCACTTGCCGCAGCACACCGTCAAACCAGGGCTTCTGCAGGACGTCGGCCATATCATTAACGGCCACGGCGGCACTAGCGTCCTTTAGCCACTGCTCCGGCTTAGGTTGGCTGAGGGCAAAGTCGGCAAGTTCAAAGATTATTTTCTGTAGGCCCTCGTCGCTGTTACGGCCGCCAAACCCCTCGACCAAAGCGACAAAAGCGCTGTCAAGCGTCGTATAGCTTTCTTCGAGTAACGTTTCCAAGACGTCAACCTGCATTAGTGCGCACTCCGTGGCGTCGGCGACGCGAAAGGCCGGGTCAAGCCCTACGAGATAAAACTTTTGCCTGAGAATTTCCAGGCAAAACGAATGCAATGTAGTTATCGTTGCTCTACCTAACAGCGTGATTTGCCGCCGCAGGCGGTCGTTGTCGGGTTGTTTGGCTAGTTCCTGCTGCAGCGCACCTGCCACGCGCTCGCGCATTTCGGCTGCTGCGGCGTTTGTGAACGTAACAACCAGTAGCCGGTCGACATCAACCGGGTTGTTTTGGTCGAGAATGCGCCGGATAATGCGCTCTACCAGCACGGCTGTTTTGCCGGCACCGGCACCCGCCGACAACAGGAGATTGCACCCGCGCAGGTCGATGGCTGCGCGCTGTGCTAAGGTCCAGTTAGACATTGCCGCTACCCCCTTTCTCGCACACTAAGTTCCACACCGTCGCTTCGTCGTGCTTCTCTAAGCGGCGATATTGGCTGTCGGGATGTAGCGTGTCAAACTGGCAGACAGGCAAGAACTCGCAGTAGGTGCAGGCAGTGTCTTTGTCCAAGCGAAAAGGGGCGACGGCTGCCCTACCCGCCATAATCTCCTCCCCCGCTTCCGCGAGGCTTTGCCTAAGGTGACAGAGCATGCTTTCTAGCTGTGCTTCCGTCCACAAGCCGCTGCCGCTCAGTTCACCTTTAGCCGACAACTTTACCGGGATTATCTCGGAACGGTCGGCTATGGTATTGTCTAACAAACTGACGACGGTTTGGTCCGCTACTACCATGCCCTCTAAGCGAAATTTGCGTTGGCTCTCCGCTTCGGCCTCTGCCGGCGCGAGCGGGCCCGGCAGGGTTAACACCGGGTCTTGCACGCGAAAGTAGACGGCCGCAGCCGGGCGTGCCGCTTGGTTAAACAACTGCGGGGCGTAGCGAAGCACGACGTCAAGGTACGTCAACAGCTGTGTCTTCAGCCCATAATAGACTTCAAGCGGTGTCAATTTGTTGGCGCCGGACTTGTAGTCCACCACCATCGCATAGACTTTCTCTTCCGCGGTAGCTGCATCTACTCGGTCGATGCGTCCGGATAGCTCCATTTCTGTGCCGTCTTGCAGCGTAATTTTGACTGCCGGCAGACTTGCGCCGTCTTGCCCGAAAGCTAGCTCCACGGCCACGGGGCGGAACTTGCCCCGCTTAGCGTGCTCGCCCATTGCGCGCGCCGAGCGCTCCACGACGCGCTGCAGCCGCTCTGTAAGATACTTGTGCCTAGCGCTGCTAGCGAGAATGCCCATTTGCGGGACCAATCCCGCCACGATTCCCTGGGATATACTGCGGCAATCCTCGCGGGTAACTTCTGCCCAGTCGAGGCGTTTTTCCTGCATGTGCCCGACAAAGCGGTCAAGCGCGAGGTGAAAGAAGTTGCCGATGTCGACGGCGGCAAGCTTATACAGCGGCCTCTCGCGTAGCCGCAAGCCATAGCAGGCGAAGTGGGCAAAGGGACAGGCCCTAAACCTTTCCAGCCGCGATACACTGCCGCGCAACACCCCGCCGTAAAGGCGCCTTACTAGCTGGCGCGGCAAATCCTGGACGCTGACGCGGTGGCGCAACCCGCGCGCTAATGTCTCGACGAGTGCGTGCGAGCGCGTGTCGGCTCGCAGGCAGTTGTACACGTCTGACCACACCTGCGAGACTTCGCCGCCAAGGCGCATCTTGCGTAGTTCTGCGGCCAAATATCCTGCCGCACTGACCGGATGGGCCAGATAGTTTAGCGCTTCGCTCGCGGCTAGCGGTGCCTCCGCGCCGGCGAATTTTAGCTTCACTGCGGGGAAGAGCTGCTGTAGGCGGCGCATCACCGAGGAAGGGCGGAGCGCCGTCCCATCCTCGTTGGCCTGCGCATAAGAGAGAAAGAGCCTTGCGGCGGCGCGCGTAAGCCCGACATAGGCGAGAAACTCTTCTTCAAAGAGCTGGCGCTGGGCGGACTGCCCGAGCACAATCGCGCATGAGTGGTGCAGCAGGGCGCGCTCCTCGTCGGTAAGGAGGCCGGGTGAGCCTTGCCGCGCCGGCAATACGCCGTCGTTGACGCCAAGAAGAAAGCTTGCGCGCGTGGCGATGCTGCGGGAGCGGCCTAGCTCTAAAACTAGCACTTGGTCGAGGCAAGGCGGGATAAGCCCGAGCCTAACTCCCTCGAGGCCCGACTCCACCACGCGCGCGAAATCTTCTAGCGGCAACTGCTCTTGGCCGAGTGTGGCTACGAGTTCTGCTAGGAGCTGATCTACCGCTTGCCACACCTGGCTGTGCACGCGTGCGCTTTCTATGTCGCCGCTAGAGCGCAGTGAAAGCGCCCACTGCGTCAGTCGATCTTCGACCGCTAGGGCACTTAAGAAGGAGATTAGAGCTTCGGCGTAGTGCCGCACCTGTGTCCCGTTCTTGAGCTTATCTGCTAGTGGTGCGAAATGCGCGGCCACCTCGCGCCGAGCCGAATTGAGCTCTGCTAAGCTCTCCTCGCTTACGTGTTGCAGGCTGTGCCAGTCGGCTTCGCCAGTCCAACACGCGCCGCGGGCCCCAATCGCTAGGGCGAAGTTGTCGAGGCGGTCCACGACATCGCGCGCGAGCGGCCACAGGTCGGTCTTCAGACAGCGTAGGGTCGGCTCATAGGGGAAGCCGAGGAGAGCGGCCTCTAAAGCTGAGGTGAGCAGGTCAAACAGCGGGTGGTGCGGCACGGCGCGCTTTTGGTCTAGGAAGAAGGGTATGTCGTAGACTGAGAACACCTCGGTGAGTAAGGGCTCATACAGCGACAAGTCGCGGGCGGCGACGGAAATGTCGCGGTAGCGCAGCTTCTGCTCCCGGCAGAGGGCGATAATCTCGCGCGCCACAAACTCGACCTCGGCCCGGCGCGTCTCGGCCGCGGTAAAGGATATTTCGGGTGCCGCTCCCTCCCACGGTTTAGCTGTAATGTCGAAGTAGTTCGCTTCGAGGTAAGCTAACGGGGTGACATCGCCCTGTACTTCGGGCGGATAGAGCGGCTGCACGGTTACCTGGGCACCTTGGCGGAGAGCGAGTTGTCGACACTGTCGCGCCGTCTCCCACGGCGAGAAGAAGGGGTGGCTTTGGTCAAGGCTGGCATCTAAGAGCGAAGGATGTAAGGTGAGGGCAAGCGAAGCCTGCATAAAGCGAAACAAGTGGCGGAGCACACTGGCCTCTTGCGGTGTAAAGCTGGTAAATCCGTCTATGTAGAGCCGCGCTCCGCGTAAAGGTGCGAAACTGCTGACGTGGTCGGCTAGCCAGGCCAGGCGGTCGTCGCTGTCGAGGGACACTTGGCCGTACTTTTCTGTCAGGGCGCTGTACAACAAGTGCAGGTCGTGCAGCTTGTTGCTTAGCGCCGCCGGAAGATTAAGGCTTAGGGCAACGGATAGCGCCTCCGGCGTAATGCGATAGCGCTTTAGTTCGGAGACAAGCTCCACCACTTTGCCGGCGAACATGGGCCCACGCGCGGCGCGCCCAAACAGACGCAAGCTGCTCTTGTTCTCCTCTATGACTTTGCGCATAAGCATTAGTCTGCCAAGGTCGCCAATCGGAGTAAGCGCCGCGCCGGCCACCTCGTTCATGACGATGTGCGCCAGGCGCTGAAAGCTCACGACGCGTACGCGCATCAGGCCCCCTAGCTTATCGCACAGCGCTCTTTCCACCTGAAAGGTCGCTTGCTCGGGCACTAGGACCCAAAGCGGCGCGCCCAATGGGTCGGCTGCTACCTCAGCCGCAATTTCGTTCTCGATAAAGGCGCTCTTGCCGCTGCCGGCGCGGCCAAGGATAAGGCGCAAGGACATGGGGGACCTCCTTCTTTGGATTGTCTCTTGTGGCTTGTGTCGCTTGTCGCTTGTGGAGAGGTCTGCCGACCGCCGGCGGTGAGCGGTGAGCGGTGGGCGGTGGGTAATCATGAATCAGGAATCATGAATCATGAACCGTGAACTAGGGAGTGGACCGGGAAAATGTCAGCTATCAGAGCTCAGCTATCAGCTATCAGTAGGAGGGTGGAAAGGTACAAGGTAAAAGGTCAAAGGGGAACCGGCTTTCCACGGAAGCACGAAGCACGGCCAAATCGCTCTGCCTTGAGTTTTATAGCGCATTAGGGTAAAGTATTTTCGAAAGATTTTCTAGATGGTGGGTGAGCTTATGGAACTTTCCGCAGTAATAATGCCAGCGCAAGAGGGAGGCTATGTGGCCTTTAACCCCGAGACGGGCACAACCACTCAAGGCGAAACTATAGAGGAAGCCTTGGCCAACCTGCGCGAGGCGACTGAGCTCTATCTCGAAGAGTTCCCCCTCGCTGTCTCCCCCGAAACGTTTATGGACGCACGCAACTTAGGTCGCGTCTAGTATGGACCCCCGCGCGCACTTAGAAGCGCAGGGGTTTTGTCCACTAGCTGCGCCAACACGACACCGCTCTACTGAGCACTTATTCGCCCTCCCCCACCCGCATTCCTCTTGGACAACTGTCCGAATACTGACAGCTGGCATATGCTGTAGCAGTCAGTTTGGGGGTGGTCGGATTGTACATTTATACCGCACAAGAGGGCGATACGCTAGCCTCTATCGCCGAGCAGTTTCGGTCCTCTGTCGATCTAATCCGGGCAGCTAACCCGCAGTTGGCGGAGCCGCTAGAGGTTGGCCGGCATTTGCTGGTGCCGGCAGTTGGGCCGATTCGGGTGCGCGTGCAGCCGGGAGACAGCCTTTGGGTTTTTGCCGAGCGTTATGACTTACCAGTAGAGGTCATAGCCGCGGCCAACAGCTTGAGCCCGCCCTACACCATTTTCCCAGGGCAGGCGCTCGTCATTCCCGCGCTATTGCCTAGAGCGCAAGGCTCGCTCGTTTGGCTTTCGACACGCAGGGGTCGACCGGACCTCTTTGTGCGAAGCCCCGGGGATCCCCGCGCGCGGCGCATCACGTTCAGATTGGCGCTTGAATCCTCCGTCCCGCGCTGGTCGCCTGACGGCCGCTTGGTGGCCTTCCTAGGCCGAGGCAACGCTTTGTGGACTACGGACGTGCAGACGCTTAGGTCTGATCGCCTGATCGAAAACCTGCAGATCTACACGGACTTCGACTGGTCGCCGGACAGCACCACCATTGCCTTTAGTCGCCGGGAGGTTGTGCCCTTTATTATTACGATTAACGTCCACACGGGGCACACGAACTTTATTACCGAAGGCACTTGGCCAAATTACCTGCCAGACGGCAAGCGCATTGTCTTCGTGCGCACCGAGAACGGTCAAAGCCAGCTCTACGCCATAAACATTGACGGTACCGACAAGCGACAAATAACGCATCTCACGGAGCCTGGCGAGATTCACTCTTTGGTGGTTTCTCCCGATGGCACGAAGGGCGCGTACGCCTTTCCGGCGGTAAGTGCAGCGGGGGTATACATCGTGGATCTCGCTACGGGTGCAGTAACCAAGACGCCACCCGGTCCGCTCGGCCATGACTTTAATCCAGCTTGGTCGCCAGACAGTCAGCATCTTGCCTATAACGCCTCTACTGATGCCGGGCCGATGGGGCTGCGCGGTATCGTGCGCGTGGTGAATCGTGAGGGCGCAGAAGAGCACGACCTCACCGACACCGCTTGTTTTGCCGGGCGGCTGGTGTTTAGCCCGGACTCACGCAGCATTGCCTACAGCAACTGCCTAGCTATCGCGCCTCAGCTCACCGTCGTCAGTCCACACACGCGGCCAATCCAAATCACCGCGCGCGGCAGCAACGAGAACCCTGATTGGGGAGGCTAGAGGCAATTGCCGTCAGTTTCTGCATATGCTACACTTATGGCAACTACAACGCCGCAGCCACTTATCTGCGACCAGACGGTATAGGGGGTATGAAGCATGAGGTCTTTCACCGCAGTAATAGAGAAGTGCTCCGACACGGGCCTTTATGTGGGCTACGTTCCAGGGTTTGCAGGCGCACACTCACAAGCCGATACGCTTGAGGAGTTAAACAAGAACCTTAGAGAAGTAATTGAAATGCTACTGGAAGACGGGGGAAAACGGTCGCCGCACGACTGTACCATTTCACCCGGGGAGAGATGTTTCACCTATCTTACTTCGTCAAATAGCTAAAGATATTGGGGTGTCCGTAGCCAGATTCATGCGCTGACACCTCCCCGTTTACGGTCTTCCGCCGATTTTGCGGGCGAAGCTTCGCACGCAATCGTGCCTAAAAATCGGTATGCGATGCAGGGTTAGCAGGCCTTGCGCTGGAGCGGCTCTCCCCTGTCTCACCGTGACGGCAATGCGCAATCCCGCTTGCTCTACAGCCTTCACCACACGTTCATCGTAGAAGCCCATGGGGTAACAGAAAGCGATGACCTCCACGCCGAACGTAGTTTCGAGCTCTTCATTGAAATGTGCGACCTCGTGTACTAGCTCGTGGTCATCTTTAGCGCGCAAGTCTCTGTGGGAGCGGCTATGATTCCCTAGTTCAAACCCATCCTCAACTAGGGAGGCCACCTGCTCCTTGGTCATGTAGAGGTAATCATCTATGTAGTCTGTCACGAACAGCGTCCCCCTGAAGCCGTACTCACGCATGATGGGCCAAGCGTGCCGGTAGACGCCCGCGTATCCGTCATCAAAAGTTATGACTACGGGGCGCGGCGGCAAGGAGTAGCCGCGCGAAAAATGATTGTACAGGTCTTGTAGTGAAATCGTGGTGAAGCCATTCTCCTGCAGGTACTGCATCTGCGCTCTAAACACGGAAGGCTCCACAAACATCTGTGCGTCTCCACCCCAGACGGGGCCTACCTCGTGATAGATTAGTATCGGTATGCCTTGGGGCTCCGCGCTAAACCCGTACGCAAGAACCGCTAACGCAAGGCAGCCTGCTATCACAAGCACTTTATGGATACGTTTCAAAGGCGACCCTTCCTTCCTTCAGCACGCCGACCAAAGTCTTCTCTTTCATTTTCGACAATTTTCGGCGCAATCCTGCTATAGTGTCGATGTCGCACTCCTCCGTCCCTAACTCTCACTCCTCCGTTCCCCTCTCTTGCCTCTCGCCCTTGTATCTTGTATTCTGTATCGTGTATTACATGCAACAAGGCAAGGAGCTAGAGACGATGGAGAATAACTCGCTCGCCTATTTGGGGATTACGGGTTTAGCCGCACTGCACTACAACCTGACCGTGCCGGAGCTGGTGGAGCATGCACTAAAACGCGGCGAAGGCATGCTGACCGCCACAGGCGCACTGGCTGTTTACACCGGCAAGTATACCGGCCGCTCCCCTAACGACAGGTTTATCGTCGACGATGCGGCTGTTCGCGCCGAAATTGACTGGGGCAAAGTGAATAAGCCGTTCTGTCCGAGACGCTTTGACGCTTTGTACGACAAAGTGACGTCTCACTTTGTGGGCAAGGCGGCTTTTGTCTGCGATGGGTTTGTCGGAGCGGCAGGCGACTCGCGCCTATGCGTTAGGGTGGTTAACTCACTGAGCTACCACAACTTGTTTGCCAAGCAGATCTTCCGTCGCCCGAGTGAGCATGAACTGGCAGACTTCAAACCTGAGTTCACTGTTATCTCCGCGCCCGAGTTTAAGGCTAACCCTAGTGAGGACGGCACCAACTCGGAGGCTTTTGTTATCATTAGTTTTGCGCGGCGCGTAATTCTAGTCGGCGGCACCGAGTACGCCGGTGAAATTAAGAAATCCGCATTCTCCGTGATGAACTACCTGTTGCCTAAGCGTGGCATTCTCCCAATGCACTGTGCGGCCAATCAAGGCGTGTATGGCGACGTAGCCCTCTTTTTTGGCTTGTCCGGCACGGGCAAAACCACGCTCTCCGCTGATCCGGACCGCACTTTGATTGGTGACGATGAACACGGCTGGTGCGATGCCGGTGTGTTCAACTTTGAAGGTGGCTGTTATGCCAAGACGATCAAACTATCGCCCGAACACGAACCGCAGATCTATAACGCGCTCAGGTTCGGCGCCCTGTTAGAGAACGTAGTTGTTGCGGACGACACTCGCCTGCCAAACTATGATAGTCAGGCCATAACCGAAAACACGCGCGCCTGCTACCCGGTGGAGTTTATTCCTAACGCCTCGCGTTCCGGTGTGGGTGGCATTCCCGAAAACATTATCTTCCTTACGGCGGACGCCTTTGGCGTCATGCCTCCCATAGCCAAACTCACACCCGCACAAGCCATGTATCACTTTGTTTCCGGCTACACGAGTAAGCTGGCCGGTACCGAGCGCGGCGTAACAGAGCCGGAGGCCACTTTCTCCGCCTGCTTTGGCGACCCATTCTTGCCTTTGCCTGTTGGCGTTTATGCTGAGCTTTTGGGCAAACGCATCGCCGAAAGTAAAGCGCGAGTATACCTCGTTAACACCGGTTGGGTGGGTGGGCCATATGGCGTGGGCAGGCGCATCTCTATCGCCTACACGCGGGCGATCATCACTGCGGTGCTAAACGGCGACCTAGAGAGGTGCAGCTACAGGGAAGACCCACTGTTCCACGGGTTTGTGCCGGAGGATGTTCCCGGCATCCCAAAAGAACTTATGCGCCCACGTGATGCGTGGGCCGACAAAGCTGCCTACGACCGCACCGCACAAAACCTAGCTCAGCGTTTCGCCGATAACTTCACAGCCAAGACGGGCCAACCATCTAATTGAGTTGCGCCTCCTGCATGTACTTACCTTGAAGGTCATGCCAGACTATAGTATGATAAGCTTAGTTACTGCTGATTGGAGGTAATTGCCATGCTATGCCCTGTCTGCCCGAACGTCGAGCTTAAGATGTCTGAACGCAAAGGTGTGGAAATAGACTACTGCCCTAAGTGCCGCGGTGTTTGGCTTGACCGGGGGGAACTCGATAAGATTATCGAGCTATCCGGGCCGGAGCGCATGGAGCGCGGCGAGCGTCAGGAACGCAATGAGCGCCAAGAGCGCGGCGAACCTCGCTCGGAACGCTTCGATGACGACAGGCGCGACCCTCGCCGCCGCAAGTCACTGCTTGGCGACCTGTTTGACTTCTAAGATAACCACCCCGTAGGCTCTCCTACGGGGTGGTTTCTTTACGTGCTACTTCATGTGTAGCATACGCCCAATAATGACTATGGCTTGGGCCCGTGTAGTTTGCTGCTGCGGCAGGAAGTTGCCCGCCGTGTCGCCAGCCATGAGGCCTAAGGCGTGCACTACGGCTACCGAGCCTTGGTACTCAGGTGCCACTTGGGCAAAGTCCCTAAACGGAGTCGCCCAAATGCCCCTTAAGGCGGCCGTTTGGCCATGTCCCTGTTGGCGAGCTAGGTAATAGGCCATCAACTCGCGGGTAAGAGGTAGATTGAGGTCGACTTTTTCGGCCTCGGGCTGCTCTAGTATGCCGCTTTGCACGGCAAACGAGCGAGTCATAGTCGTAAAGTCGCCGCTCATGCCGGAGGCATCCGCCAAAACACGCAGGAACTCGCCCACGGTTATGACTGCGTCAGGCTTAAACGCCGGGCCCGGCAGCCGCAGGAGTCCGAGACCTACCAGCTGAGCTATATCGCGTTCTGCCCAATGGCCGGCAATGTCTGTGTAAACGGGCTTAACAACCGGCTTTATCTCTTCGCCTGTATGGTCGATATTCTTACCGGTGAAGGCATCAAAGGAATACGAAGGCAAGGCCTTGGGTCTAAACACCAGCCTTACTACCGGTCCGGGCACGGGCTCGGGCCTTGGTATAGGCATAGGCATAGGCATGGGCGAAGACGCCTTTGCCTCGGCGGTTACGTCGTCTGCCTGATGGTCAAGCACATACTCGAGGTGAAGACCGTGCTCCCGTAGGAACAAGGCCGTCATTTGCGCAGGAGTAAGCGCGCCTGCCGGAGAGGGGAACTTGCCTTCATACCAGTTGGAGTGAAAGCTCGTCACGCGCCGGTCGTGGCGCACTGTCACGCCAAGTTGGTCGGTTGCCACCGGAATGTTATTGACGTAGCGGCGGAATGTAAACCAATGGGGCTCCACGCCCCCTGAGCCGCTTACTTCAAGCCTTACATTCGGGAACTTGTCGGCGGCCCATTGTTGCAGAAAAGCCTGCGCGAGTTGCTGCGCCTCCGCAGCCGTAAGACTTGGCTTGGGCTCGGCTTTCTCGTCATCGGAGTAGTGGAAGCTAATGAGCGCACCTGTTTTGGCGTCTAGCGTCACCTGCGCCCAAACTTGCACGTCTCTATCGTGCTGAGAGAAGTGCAGCTGCCACAGGCGCATTTCACCGTCTCCCCGCACGTACAGCTGGCTACTCGTCAGCGGCACCGTGGGCGGGAGCGCAGTTATTTCCCGCGCAATAATTTCGGCCCGCTCAAGCGGCAATAAGCCGGCCACGAACTCAATTTCCTTTAGCTCCGCGGGAGTAAGTCCTTGCCGGGCATCTTGTTGTGCCATGCCTTCGACTATGGCTCGCGGCGGGAAAGCCCCATGCCACCCGATGCGCGTCACCTTGCCGGTGAAAGCGTCAATGGCCAACGAGGAGCCATCCTCAAGCACAAAAGCCAGAAATGGCTCACTCTCTTTATCTTGCATGGGGCGCCACCACTGCACGCGCTGATAGACAAGCTTAAGCCCAACCTGCCCAAACACGCGCTCAAGTTCTGCCTGCGAAATGACACCTGTCGCCGGGGGGAAGGTGTAGTCTTCCCAGGCTAGGTCGTACATCTGCACCGCGCCGGTGTCGGCATTAACAGCAATACGCACGGAGTTTGGGGCGAATGGGATGCCGTTTACAAACTGGATGTAGCTTAGCGTGTAGAAGTGCGGCCAGTGACGCCTGCCGATTCTTATCGCCGGTTCGTCTACGTGGTGCAGGCGCATGGTGCCAAACTGCGTGGGAGCCAAGCGCTGTGCAAACTCGCGCGCGACTCTCTCCGCATGCGCACGGTCAAACTGCGGTATGGCGGTAAGGCTCGGCGGCGTCGTGCGGGGAGTTGACGGCTCGTGCCGGAAAGAGACTACCAGTCTCCGGCTGATATCCACGCTCACCCACAGGCTAGACGGGTTATGGCCTGCCGGGTCGGTATTTGCGCCCGACCAATGTAGGCTAAAGACTGCCCTATCGCCGCGCGTATCGAGGCCCGAGCGGAAGTTGCGGAAGTTGTCGGTCTCCGGGAAAAACTGCTTGGCAAGCTGTACGGCCGCCGTCAGCCTCTCATCCACCCGCGCCGCCGCAGGCAAAGCAGAGGTGAGACACACGATGGCTACCAGCACCAGAACGAAAATGCGTTTCACAAGACCCCTCCTAAAACATTGTTCCGCTTTTAGACGCAGGTAGGGGAAAAATGTTCCACGCATTGTGTTCAACTCACGAAATCAAAGAAGCGCAGGCAAGCCAAAAAGTCGTCGGACATAAAGCGCACCGTCCGCTCGTTCACGCGCTCTGCCCCTGGATACCACTGTGCGCGGTAGGCTTTGTCTTCTTTGGTGAACTCAATCTCTACCGTGTAGCCCTGAGCCAAGACAAAGGGGGTGCACTTGGCGCGCTCGCGCACGGCCTGCTCGACCCCGGCACGAATCAACTCGCGCGCTTTTGCGGGGTGCAGGTTAACTGATGCCGACCCTACCGCTTCCTTCACGGCTACGGTATAGACATTGGGGAACAGACTCTGGCAGTGTTCGCACACCGCTTTGTCGCCCGACACAAAGACTACCGGCACACCGTAGTATCCCGCGATAAGGGCATTCCACCCCGCCTCGGACAAGGACATGCCGTTAACTCGCAAGTCGCTAATCGCGAGGCTCATGGTGTGCTTAAGGATGGCATGCGGTGCGTTGGCTTTGGCGTGGTTGCCGATGAAGACTGCTGCGGCAAACGAGCTGTCGATGCACTCCATCATGCCAAAAACGCCCCCTGACCAGTTGCTGATTAAGAGCGCCGCCGGGTGAAGCTCCTCCGGCAGGAGGTTACAGGCAGAATCATGCGCGTCGCGCACCACGACCTGCGTAGCCCCGGCGGCAAGCGCACCTTCTATGGCGGCGTTTGTTTCACGAATCATCAATTGTCGGAAGTGCTCATACCTAGGCTTCCCGACCTCTACGTCTTCAAAGCGCGTTACACCGGTAACGCCTTCCATGTCTACGGATATATAGATCTTGAGTTCATTGCTCACAGTATCACTCCCCTGGGGTAATGTTGGCACTTGGCACTTGGCACTTGGCACTGCGCACTTAGCACTTCGTGGAATGAGGGGCGCTGGCTCCTAGCTCCTGGCTGCTGGTAGAAGGCGAAGCTTACGGCGGAGAGCCGAAAGCGGAAAGCGGAAAGCCCTGACCGGGCCCGCTCCCTAGTTCACGATTCCTGATTCATGATTCACGATTGCTCTCCGCTCACCACTCACCGCTCACAGCTCAAAGCTCACAGCTCACTCACTTTGTCGCCAAAAAGCGGCCAAACTCCTTATCCATTTTGCTGATGTGTTGGGCGAGCCAGTCTACAACGACCTTGTTGACAGCGATAATAAACGGCAAAGTCGGGCCTTGTTCTTCTAAGGTGAACTTGAGCTCCCCCGCAGCCCTCATAAACTCCGCATGTTTGGCGCGGTGCTCGGCGTAGCCCGGAAACCCGTGTTGCTTTTGCAGTCTCTCCTCGGTGGCAAAATGCTCGACCACATACTCCTGCAGAAAATTAACCAACTCTCGTACCGACTCTTTGCCCTTTCCCTGATTACACGCCTCAAGCAGTTGATTAAGCCGCCGGAAAAGCTCTTGGTGTTGTTGGTCAATCTCTGGAACCCCGACAGATAGTGATTCATGCCATTTTATTGCCATAGGGCACCTCCTCTTCTCTCTAGGCAATTCTCCGTCGCTAGGCGCAAGTCCTGCCCCAGCTAAACACACTGGCAGAAACTGCTGCGCAGGAAAACGGCGCCGCGCGTAGTATAATTGTACTGGGGGCAACTCTCCCGAGAGAGGATAGTTTTAATGCAGAAATTTTTCCACCTGCCCGCGCTGTACGTCTACCTGTTGGCTGCGGTGCTACTTGTCACGTCGGTGTTTCACGCCGCGGCCTTCGTCAGGCAAGGGCTCTACCTCCTGCTTGACCTAAACGACAACGTGCGGCCCGCCAAATTCTCAACCGATATAGTCACCTTTACGCCCGCCGCCGAGGAATTCCTAAACGACTTAACGGCAGAGCAGGCAAGGCGAACTACTACAGCAGGCTTAATTCGCAGCCTGATTCTGCTCGTTGTCTCGCTTGGCAGCTTCGCTTGGTTCTGGAAACGAACGGGGCGCTCCCAGCAGCTCGAGATGGAGCCGACTGTCCGCAATTTCTACTTTTTCCTGGTCAGCGGCATCTCCTTCCTAATTTTGTTCTACTCCCTCTCGGCCGGTATCGCTACCCTAGTGGAGCAAGCGGTGAACGTGGAGTGGTCCTACTTCCACTACGACATGCACCGCTTCCATGGCCCTAGACCAGAGGGGCAGCAAACACCGCGCACCGTCGATGTAGACGAAGTCAGGCGCAATCTCGAGACACAGCGCAAAGAGGCAGAGGCCCATCAGTCGTCCCGCAATAGGCAAGTAGTCGACCAGCTTACGGTTTCGCTTGTGGCTCTGCCGGTGTTTTGGCTACACGATCGCCGCTTCGGGTTTTAATGGCTCGACCGCTTCACTTACTTCTCCTAACCCCGGTAGTGATATGGTCTACCGTCTTTCCGCTTTCAAAACTGGTGCTGGAGCATATCCCACCCACCTCGCTTGCCGCACTGCGCTTTAGCATCGGAGCGCTGTGCCTGTTAGGTTATGCCATCTATGCTTTCGGCTGGCCTGCAGTCTATGGGTCTTTCTGTCGTCGTTACAGGACTTATGTGCTGCTTGGATTTGTGGGGATCTTCAGCAATAATCTGTTACAAAACTTAGGCTTAGCGCGTACGGCAGCCGGCAGTGCCAGCCTGCTCAGTACTATTGACCCGCTCTTTACAGTCGTGCTCTCACTTTTGTTTCTGGGAGAGAAGCTCAGCAAGCACAAAGCTGTCGGGCTCGTGTTCGCTTTTGTGGGTGTCTACCTCGTTACGACCGACGGACGCGGCATTACCGATTGGGGAAATAGCGTCGGCAACCTGCTGATTGTAGCAGCAGCCATGGGCTTTAGCATCTATACTGTATTGAGTAAACAAGTTCTCCACCACGAAGAGCCCCCCATCGTAGTGGCATGGTCCACCAGTGTGGGGGCTGTTCTCCTGTGTGCCGCAAGTCTAGTCTTAGACCGCCATGTAAACTGGGGAGACCTATCGGTCTCCCACAAGCTAATCACTTTCTATCTCTCTGTCGTTCCAACATCCGTATCCGTCGTGGTTTACTTCTACTTGTTGCAGCGAGTGCAAGCCTCGCAGGCCGCCACCTCGCTCTTTCTCATCCCGGTTTTCGCCATTATCTGGGCTGTTGTGCTCCTTGGCGAGAACGTAACGCCCGCCATGTTAGTTGGGGGTGGGCTAATTATCTCCGGCGTATGGCTAGCGATTTACGAACATAGGCAAGTGCCGCCCCAAGCTGCATGTTAGTGCCCACGACCTATACCTTACCTTTTTGCTTTCAGGAATGCCCCGAGTTCTTTATCGGTCTTACTAATATGAGCGGTCAGCCAGTTAACCACTGTCGTGTTAACCTCAATGACAAAAGGTAGCGTGGGCCCGTGCTCCTCAAGCTTAGCATTCAACATGCGTACGTTGCGCAAGAAATCGCTATGTAGCTGTCTGTGTTGCTCGTACTGTGGGTACCCTGCGGCTTTCTGCAGTTTCTCTTCGTCGCTGAAGTGCTCTAAGCCATACTCCTCAAGAAAGGCAATCATTGGGCGTACTGCTTCCTTTCCCTTGCCTTTATTGCAGGCCTCGAGCAGATTGTTCATCCGCTCAAACAGCTCCTTGTGTTGTTCGTCAATTTGGGCTACACCGACGGCTAGGGTATCGTTCCATTTAACCGGCATGTTCGCATCCCCCTACTTCATAGTTAGAAATCGAGCTTCATGACTTTAGCTCTGATATTTTTAAGAGCGTTAATGTCAGCTGCCAAGCATGTCACGTCTTCGTCGGTTCCCGACACGTGTAGGATGATTAGGCCGTCCTCACGGCAATTGTCTACCTCATGTAGCCCTAGCCTTGTTCTAATGATGCAACCGTGCTTCGTCAGCACCTCCTGAAACTTCGGTGCATCATCAGTGCGCTGAGAAATCAAAACGGCGATTACTGCGCTTAACATGCTCTACCTCCTTCCTCTGCGATAAGGTATATTTCTGCGCAAGGCTAACTGTCTCCTGCTAGTTTCCATCCGCGCGCAGGACTCGGATAACCCATAAGCGAATAGACTTAAGAAACATCAGCGAAGCGAGGGAACGGCATGCGTTTTGCACGCGACATTGTCTTGGGATTAGTGATTGGAATCGCTGGGATAACGCCGGGGCTAAGTGGCGGAGCTCTGGCGGCGGCCATGGGCATATACGAACCGATTATCCGCGCGCTGAGTTCGCTTTCGCGAAGCTTCCGCAAGAACGCACTTTTTCTCTTGCCTTTAGCCTGTGGCGGGCTGGTAGGCGTGCTGGCCTTCTCCCGCATTATGGAATGGCTGATGCTCGCTTATCCCAGCCAAGTTAAACTCCTGTTTCTCGGCCTTGTAGCAGGGAGCCTGCCTGCCCTTATCCGCGAGGCCAACAGCACCGGGTTTCGCTTGCGCTACGTGTTGGCGACGATTACTGCGCTCACAGTTATGTACCGCGGAGCCGAGCTGTTGGCGTGGCCGCGCGTGACGGACGGGGCGTTCTCCGCTCTGCACTACACTTACTTTGGCTTCATATATGCCATAGGGTCGATTATCCCTGGGATTAGTTCCTCCTTTGTCCTTATCCATATCGGGTCGTATGACGACCTCCTGCGCGCAATCGCTACCGTCGACATCCCCGTGCTAGTCCCGGCCGGGCTTGGCTTTGGCTTAGGGATAGTGCTCCTTGTGCGCGCCGTCGAACAGGTATTTGCGCGCTACCACGGGCTGGCTTATTACTCTATCCTCGGCTTCTTGCTAGGTTCGGCCCTGCTCATATGGCCAGATATCACACTCGGTTGGATGCTTTTTCTCGATGCGGGCGTCTTCGTTGCCGGCATCATGCTAAGCGCTCTGCTGCTAAAATTCTGCGCGCGTGCCTGAGGACGGGGGAGGACGCCAGTGTTCGCAGCGCATAACGGGCTCGGGAGGAGGTACTGGATGAAACGTCTAATTGTCTCTGTGATTGGAGTCCTGCTCGGGATAGCGTTGTTTCAATACTGGAACCCGGTGATGGTCGACCGCACTTACCAGGGTTGGCTATACACCCACGACGGCGCAGTCGATCAAGCTGCCGAGATACGACTGCAGGGATACCTGCACAGAAGCCTTATCTCTCACCACCGTTACACAGGCTCAATTATAGTCAATGGCGTTCGCATAGGCACAATAGGCAGCTCTGCCGGCAATATGGCCATGCGCTGGCATTGGATTCGGGAGCGCTGGCGCGGGCAGAGTAGCCCCACTCTTGTCGGGATAGTCAATGCCGATCACTTGATCCAGCTTAAGGGCGGATTCTATTTGGCCAGCGATCTAAGTGCTCTCTCCGGGTGGCTGCAGCAAGTAGAGGGCCTCTTCCCTGAGCATAACGTGAACTTCGCGGCCCCGGCAACCAGTCGCGAAGACAGCATCGCAATCGAAAGACGACTGCTTGGGGGGCAATAATTTAGTGTCTATTGCTTTGCGAGGATGCCCTGACATCTTGAAGGAAAGCACGAGAGCATGTGGGTCATGAACACAAGGGACGGTTCTTCAATACAGGAAGAACCGTCCCTTTTGTTTTTCTTTTGTTCTTTCTAGTAGGCTCGGGCTAGCCAGAGAGTGGTCGAGGCCGGTGCGCCGCAGGTTATGCAGTGGGTCTTGGTCGTCGGGGGGTCGAAGGGGATGTTGCGCGAGGTGAACTTCGTTTCTTCCTTGATGGCGGACTCGCACGACTCTTTGCCGCACCAGCCGGCCAGCACCCAGCCGGCTAGCTCGCCTGATGCCTCTTTGGCGGAGATATGGTTCGTGAGGTCGGCCAGTGACTCAATGTGCGTGTGGCTGTTAGCAGAGCGGAAGGCAAGCGCACGCTGGTACATGTTAAGCTGAATCTCGTCAAGCAGCATCTTGACGCGTGCCACGATGTTCTCTAGGCTGGCCGTTGTCTTTTCGCCGGTGTCACGCCGCACGAGAACACACTGGTTGCTGTCGACATCGCGCGGGCCAAGCTCAAGGCGCAGCGGCACACCGCGCATTTCCCACTCGTTAAACTTAAACCCGGGCGTTGCGTCGCTGATATCGCTCTTTACGCGTACCCCCGCCTGTCTAAGTGCCGTAAACACTCCGTCGAATTTTTCCATAACCTTTTCGCGGAGCTTGGGCGGCCCAATCGGAATCATGACTACTTGGGTTGGGGCTAGGCGCGGCGGCAGCGCAACGCCTTTTTCGTCGCCGTGCACCATCACCAGCGCGCCAATCAGGCGGGTGGAGACCCCCCACGAGGTCGTATGGACTAGCTTAAGCTGGTTGTCCCTGTCCAGAAACTTAATGTCAAACCCTGCGGCGAAGTTCTGCCCTAGATAGTGCGAAGTGCCTGCTTGCAGCGCTTTGCCGTCTTTCATCATGCCTTCAATCGAGTAAGTGTCGACTGCACCGGCGAAACGCTCGGACGGCGTTTTTTGCCCTTTGACCATAGGTACAGCCATTTCCTGCTCGGCAAACTCGGCATAGATGTCGAGCATGCGCATGGTTTCCTCGCGTGCTTCGCTTTCATCGGCATGAGCGGTGTGGCCTTCCTGCCATAAGAACTCCGACGTACGCAAGAACGGCAGGGTGCGCTTTTCCCAGCGAAAGACGTTGGCCCACTGGTTCAGGAGCACCGGCAGGTCGCGGTAGCTCTGAATCCACTTGCTGTACATATGCCCGATAATGGTCTCGGATGTAGGACGCAGTGCTAGGCGCTCCTCTAGCTTCTCGCCGCCGGCCTCTGTCACCCAAGGGAGCTCGGGGTTAAAGCCTTCGACGTGCTCCTTCTCTTTTTGCATAAAGCTCTCTGGGATAAGCATGGGAAAGTAGGCGTTCCTGTGCCCGGTGGCCTTAAACCGCGCGTCGAGCCCTGCTTGGATGCGCTCCCAGAGCTCGTACCCTTCGGGACGAAAGACGATGCAGCCGCGCACGGGCGCGTAGTCCATGAGTTCAGCTCTCTGTATAGCTTCAAGATACCACGCGGAGAAGTCCTCGCTCTGGGAGGTTAGTTTGCGTTGTTCGGACATGGTAGTCACTCCTTTATTTTGGTGTAGCTTGTTGCTTGTCCCTTGTCCCTTGTCGCTTGTCGCTTGGGGAGAGGCCGCCGGCCGCCAGGGAACCTGTCTAGAAACTTGACGAATTAGTCTCCAAAAGAAGGAGTTGCATCTATAAATGGCGAATATTAATGCAAGCTACTTCTTTGGAGGTGCACTATGATACGTAAGGGTCGGGAGTTTGCGCAATTAGACATGTTCGATGGGGACATGGTTTTCGAAGAGATGATTCCGCCAAACCATTGGGCGCGGGCCTTTAGGTCTTTCTTTGCTAACCTTCTCCCAAAAGACTTTTTTGATGGCATGTACCACGAGCGGTTGGGCCGCCCCGCGAACGATCCTGTTATCCTCACTGCTGCCCTGGCTCTGCAGGAGTACCTACACCTCTCAGATCGCGAACTGGAAAGACGCGTTCGCTACAACCTAGAGATTAAGTTTGCCTTGGGGCTCCCAGCCTTTCATAAGGGCTTTGATCATAGCGTTTTTGACGCCCATCGGAACAGGCTGCGCAAACACGGTAAAGACAAGGAGCTATTCGCCTTGGTTCTTAGACACATGGTTGATTCGGGCTTGGTCAAGAGTAGTGAGACCATGTTCGTAGACGCAACACACATTGAGCCTGCAATCACCATCGTCAGTCCGGTGGCCCTCACTAGGCGCGCTATCTCTAACGTTGTTCGCGCACTAGATAAATCTGAGCAAGTTTCTCATCAAGAGCTGCGAGACATCGGGCTTGGGGATTACTTACAGCACATCACCAGACAAGAAAAGGCAGGGCGCTTTGATGAGGGCAAGCTTAGCGAGGTGAAGCGTGCGGAAGTGCTGCGGGAAGTATACAGACAGGCAACAACCTTGCTCGAACTCGTAGAGGGTGCGGCCATCGGAGACGCTGCAGAAGAAGTCGCCGTGTTGCGTACCGTCCTTAGCCAGAGCCTAAAGAAGACCGAGGGTGGCGTAGAAACTCTGAAGCGCCATGAAAGCCAAGATAGGATAGTTTCTGTAGCAGACCCAGAAGCGAGATATGGGCGGAAGAGTAAGCTAAAAACCTTCAATGGCTACAAAGCACACATTGCGGTAACTAAGCAGGGGGTCATCACCGCCACCACCGTAAGTCCCGGCAACGTTGCAGATGGCAATGAGCTTCCAGCAATTTCAGAACAGCTAGCAGAGAACGAGCTTAAGCCAAAAATCATGGGCACAGATAGCGCTTACGGTTGGGGTGAGAACCAGGAGTTTGCCAAGACCAATGGGTTTGATCTTTATGCAAAACCGACCAATTTCAAGCCCCTGCCAGAGGGATTTACGTATGACTCAGACAAGAAGACCATAGTTTGTCCCAATGGGGTTCACGGTAAGCCGGGCAAGGAAGTGAACAACAAGACGCACTACTCCTTTCTGGTTGAAAACTGCAGAGGTTGTGAAAGGTTCTCCACCTGTCGTGGCAAGGACCAACGAAAACGCATCGAGATCAGCAGATTCTACTCGTTAAACGAGGCAGCGCACAACAGATGTAGTACAGAAGAGTACAAGGTCGTAATGAAGGATCGTTACGTGGTGGAGCGTGCTTTCTACGGAATCGCTGTTGCCTCCGGAATGCGCAAGTTACGACGCTGGGGCAAACGCAATGTCGAGTACACACTAAACCTTATCTCGGCCATTACGAACATTCTATGCCACCTACGGCGCGCCAGGGCTGAAGTGTTGCCGAGAATGGTCTAGGGTATCTTTGTCTCATTTTGCAGAACGGGGGCACGAAACCCCGCTAGAGGGGGGGTGAGTGGTAGACTTACTCCCTACAACAGGCTCAAATTTCAGCTACCATCCACCTATTGGAAAAGCACGGCTAAACGGTGGGCTGCCGCCCCTTTCAAAGGCCTTTTCTCAGACAGGCTCGCCAGCCGCCAGCCGCCAGCTTTGGGCGGGGAACGGTTTAATCCGGATTAGGTTTGATTAGCATGATGGCGCTGATTAAGCAAGAAGTGACGGCAGCCACCCTGTCCCGCACTATCCAAAAAATCCGCCCCATCCCGCAGAATTCTTCCCGTACCTCATGCTGCTCAGCACGGAGCACGGAGCTTCTTGAAAGCAAAAAACTCGCCCCATGCAAGGGACGAGTAAGCTCGCGGTACCACCCTGATTGACTACGCAGCGCGCAGTCCACTCAAGCCCGATAACGGTGGGTCCGGTGCGGCTCATCGCCGCCAGCTCCGGGGTGGGTGCCAGGCGCCTCGTTAGCTTGCACCAACCGCTAACTCTCTGCTTGCCTGCCTGGTTTGGCCCCATCAAAGCTTTGAGCTATCTTAGCATGTGCGAGGGGAGGAGTCAACTGCGTGGAACGAGATGTGGAGAGGGTAGCTGGCGGCTGGCGGCTGGTGGCCCACTCTTCAATCCACATAAACCTGCATGGCACGCTCTGCACAGGTGACGAAAACCCCATCGCCGACGGCGAAGAATTCTTTGCACGTGGCCGCAGTGAGCATGGTTCCGTCTGCGAGCTCGACACTATAAGTCGTCTGTCGGCCGGCGAAAACTCTGCCTGTAATTCGACCATTTGTCGGGCAGGTGCCTCGTGCTAAGTCTACATGTTCATAGCGCAACATGCCGATGGCCCGTCTGCCGTTACCTGTGGAATGCTTGTTTGGGAAGGCGCCGAGTGTGCAGACAAATTTGCCGTCTAGAATGGTGCCCGGCAGAAAGTTGCAGTCCCCGAGAAATGTCGCTACTTTCCGGCTGATGGGCCGCGCGTATAGACTTTCCGGTGTGTCGACTTGCTCCAAACGACCGTCAAGTAGCACGGCTACGCGCTCGGCCATAGCAAACGCCTCTTCTTTGTCATGTGTGACCAAAACGCAGGTGAGCTTAAGCTCGCGCTGTAGGGCGACGACAAACTCGCGCATGCTGAGCCGCAGGTTAACGTCTAAGTTCGAAAAAGGTTCGTCTAAGAGCAGTACGCGAGGTTGCAGCACACAGGCACGAGCCAGGGCAATCCGCTGTTTTTCTCCGCCGGAAAGCTCGTGCGGCAAGCTATTCCTGCGCTGCGGCAGCCGCACCACTTCCAAGATTTCGCCGACCTTCTTGTCGATGACTCCCCTGCTCTCGCCCCGCGCACGCAGCCCAAAGGCGACGTTCTCTTTCACTGTTAAGTGCGGGAACAGGCAGTGGTCCTGAAACACGATTACAGCCTGCCGATGCCTCGCCGGCAATAAGGTAACATCGCAGTCGTCAAAGAGCACCTGCCCGGCGCTTGGCATCTCAAGTCCCGCGATAAGCTTTAGCAAGGTAGACTTGCCGCTTCCGGAAGGCCCGAGTAGAGCTACCAGAGAACCGTTGTCTATGCATAACGCTAAGTTATCTAGGACCAACTTGGCGTCATATGACTTTGTGATTCCCACCAGATTTATCTTAGACATCGCGCACTCCTCTTGTCACGGGTTAAGGAAGTATGTCTCGCGGTAGTATCGGCGCACCAAGGCCTGCAGTAAAATCAGGGCTACCAGTGCCGTAAGGATGAAAACGAGACTATAGACCGAGGCAACATGCAGCTCGCCTCCCTGCACATGCGGTACCAGGAGCAGGGGGACAGTCAGGAGCCGGCCACCGCCAATCATAAAGGTCGTAATGTACTGCGAGAACGAGATGATGAAGCTCATGGTCGCTGCAGCCACCATCCCAGGCATTACCAAGGGCAAAGTAATTGCGGAGAACACCAACCAAGGGCCTGCGCCCAGCATCGCCGCTTGCTCCTCGTGGCGCTCGCCCGTGAGCTCGAAAACATGCATCAGGATTCTAAAGGCGTACGGCACCGCGAAGACGGTGTGCACGATGACTACGCCGAGCATAGTCCCGGCGAGACTGGCTCTAATCATAACGTAGTGCAGACCCATGGTAACGGTCGCCGCCGGCACCATCACCGGCAGTAAGGCTAAGAGCTTAAGCGCCTCTTTGCCCCGAAAACTGTAAAGCCCGGCTGCCTTTGCGGCTGGGAACACCAACAGCAGTGTCAACGCTGTTGAGCACAGGGCCATTGCCAAACTGGTCCTAACTGCCTCCGCTAGGCGGGGAGTGAAGAGGAGTCGCGCGATGTGGTCCACGGTAAAGACGGAGGGCAGGAGACGCGGGAAAGGCCACTGCGCACTGCAGGCGAGCACCACCAAAGAAGCGAGCGGCAGG